>NZ_JAEKIW010000005.1 GCF_016757965.1 Archaeoglobus neptunius
CATTTGATGAAGTTCGTGGATGAGGGGAAGATAACCAAATGGGCGGTGCCAGACAGATTTGAGATCGTTGACGAGATACCCAAAACCAGTGTTGGAAAGATAGATAAGAAAGTGCTGAGGCAGATGTTTGGTTAAAATACTGGGTTGAGCGGCCTCTCGCCTGACAGAATTCTTTTCACCTCCTCGACAACCATCAGCGACATTCTTTTCCTCGATTCAACGGTGATCCCGGCGATATGTGGGGTGAGGATTACGTTGTCCATTTTAGACATCTCTCTGTAAAGCTCGCTTTCTGGCGGCTCTTCTTCAAAAACATCCAGTGCAGCTCCACTTATTTTACCATTGATGAGCCCCTCATATAGTGCTTTCTCATCGAGAACCCCACCCCGTGCGGCATTTATTATAACAATGCCTTTTTTCATCTTCTCGATCTCTCTTCTTCCAATTATACCCTTCGTTTCAGTTGTCAGCGGAACCTGTATGATGAGGTAGTCAACCATCAAAATTTTTCCGGGAACTTTAAGACCCTGCCGCCTATCATCGTCGGTCAACGGTTCGTATCGCACACCAAGTTCTTTTTCAATCTGCCTCCTTCTCAGTACATCGTAGTAGAGCACCTGCATGTTGAAGCATCTGCAAAGTCTGGCAACCTCGGCCCCAATCCTTCCAAGACCAAGGATGCCTGCAGATTTTCCGTAAATTTCCGTACCATCATACCTTAACCTGTAATCCCAGTTTCCCTTCTTGAATTCCTCCTGGGTTGTGTGAAGTTTCTTGGCGAGAGCCAGCATCGTGCATATTACATACTCAGCAACGGAAACTGTGTTCGTTCCGGGAGTGTATGCGACAACTATACCTCTCTTCCTTGCCGCTTCAACATCGATGTTGTCATAACCAACTCCCCATCGCACTATCCCCTTCAGCTTTTTGCCATTCTCGATTATTTTCTCCGTGATCAATGCCGGCACTCTTGCGACCAGCACGTCAGCGTCTTTCACTTCCTCTGCAAGTACCTCTTCTTCAACATCCGGGGATATCCTCACGTTTCCCAGTTTGCTGAGCTCTCTCACAATAAGCTCGTCAATGTGGCTCGTCAGCAGTATCTTCGGCATTTACACCATCTCCAGCCCAACCCGGTATTTCTCAGCCAGAAGTCCTATCTGCTTCCACGTCTCCTCATGGACAGTTATGCCCTCTTTAAGCTGTTTCTGTTCCAGTCTGTACTCCAGCTCACCGGGAATCAAAACTTCGGATACACCCTCTGCTTTTTTGCATCCTTTAATATGATTTATGAGGGAATTCATTCTGTCTAAAAATTCATCAACCCCCACGAAAGTTTCAATGTCGATGGCCATGATCGTGTTGCCGAGGTTTGGGGGTTGGGAGAGGTCGAAGATTGGATGGGGCATGTCCGGGACAATGCTGCCGCCTGTTATGACTGCTGAAAGGATTTCCACAGCAAGCCCCAGTGCGTAACCCTTTGCTTCCCCTATGGGTACAAGAGCCCCCTCCAGCGCCTCTTCTGGATCGGTGGTTGGACGGCCGTATTTGTCTATTGCCCAGTTTTCCGGTATTCTTTCACCCTTGAGTGCGGCAAGTCTTATTTTCCCAACAACACCGGAGGTTATTCCCATATCAAGGACGAAAGGAAAATCTCTTCCTGTCGGTGCTGCAACGGATATCGGGTTTGTTCCGAGCTTCGCCTCTCTGCAACCGTAGGGGGCCACGAATGGTGGGGCGTTGACGAACATTATTCCGATCATGTTTTCCTCAGCGATTTTCATTGTGTAGTATGCGAGCATCCCGAGGTAATTTGTGTTACGGGTAAGTACAGCACAGACACCGTTTTTTCTTGCCTTCTTAATTGCGATTTCTGCCGCTCTAACAGCCACGACCTGTCCCGGGCCATTGTCTCCATCAATCCATGCATACGAATGCCCTTCGGCTATGGTTTCTATTTCCGGATGCAGGTTTACAACACCACTTTCAATGCGAGGAATGTAACTCGGGAATCTCATAATTCCGTGAGAGTGAACACCTCTCAGATCGGCCTTTACCGTAGAGTCGGCAATGATGAAAGCATCCTCTTCGGAAAGTCCCAGCCTGACAAGTATTGATTTGCATATTTCTGTGAGTTTATCTGGCATTACAACCGGCATGATATTCCCTCTCAGCCCATTTTGCTTAGCTCAAACCCCGCCATTAAAGCCCTCAGGTTCTTTTCCTCTGTCCCCTTTGGAACCCTTCTCAGTACAGCCTTTTCCGCAGATTTGATATTCACGACTTCTGTACTTCCAACGAGATATCCGACCACTATCATGTTATAACTTGCCCGTAGTCCCAGTTCTTCAGCCTTGGTTGTGAACGCACTCCCAGTGAACCGCTCGCCAGTTCTCACCATGTCGGTATCAATTATAAGCACCCCACCATTCTTCAAAATTGCACTGTTCTCCTCATACGCCTGCTGCGAAAGTGCAACCAGAATGTCAGCCTCGGTAACAACGACATCGAAAATGGGATCGGTAGAAATTATCACATCGGCCACCGACGCTCCACCCCTGCTCTGGGCGGAATAGTCCTGGGTTTGAATAACGTTCAGCCCTTCAATGGCTGCGGCCTCACCGAGAACAACTCCCGCAAGAATAACACCCTGCCCACCAAAACCTGCAATTCTTATCTGCATGCTACTCACCTTTCTCAATTAGCCTGTTCAACTCCTCAACAAACTCCGGCCTGTCCACGTCCACGAACTCCCCAATGGTAATCCTGCCCTCCAGCTCTTCTAGGCTCATCTTGGCCGCCTTTTTTAACGGTACTGAAACTTTCAGAAACCACTTGAGCATTTCAGTTGCAGTTCTCAACTCATTTCTCCTACCATACTGCACCGGACATTGGGAGATAACCTCGACAAGAGCAAAGCCTTTCTTCACCATGGCCTTTTTAATTGCCTTCAGGAGAGCGAATGGATGGGCAGTTGTCCATCTTGCAACGTAGCTTGCGCCGGCCTTTGCAATCGTTTCTGAGATGTCAAGTGGATGTTCAACATTCCCGTAGGGTGTTGTCGTCGTTTTAGCACCGAAGGGTGTTGTAGGAGCAACCTGTCCTCCTGTCATTCCGTAGATAAAGTTGTTAACGAGTATGACCGTGATGTCTATGTTTCTTCTTGCAGCATGGATCAAATGATTGCCTCCGATTCCTGCCAGATCACCATCTCCGGAGATAACAACGACATACTTGTCTGGCAGACCAATCTTAATTCCCGTGGCGAATGCTACCGGCCTTCCATGGGTGGTGTGCAGTGTGTCCGATTTAAAGTAGGGGCTTGGAATCCACGCAGCGCATCCAATTCCCGAGACCATAACCAGATTTCTTGGATCAATTCCGAGCTCGTCTATGGCATTTGCGAAGACGTTCAGAACAGTTCCACCACCGCATCCGGGACACATGGTGGTTGGCAGAACTTCCTCTCTCAGATACTTCAGCATTCGGTATTTTTTCATGACATCACCCCTGATATCGCCCTGTAAACTTCGTCACTTGTTATCGGCACTCCGCCTATCTTGTTTACGCCGATAAGCTTCACATCATCGTTTGTAAACCGCTGAACTTCGAGAATAAGCTGTCCCAAATTCATTTCCGGCACCACAATCGCTTTAACATCTTTACCCAGCTCGTTAATCCTTTTTCCAGGAAACGGATGGATTGTGATGACTCTGAAAAATCCGGCTTTTATCCCCTCTTTTCTGGCCCTCAAAACGGCTCCGAGAGATGGTTTGGCACTTATCCCCCATGAAATCACAAGAATTTCTGCATCATCGGTAAACTTCTCTTCCCACTTTACAATATCCTTCTCATGCTCCCTAACCTTTTCATGAATCCTCCTAACAAGTCTGTCATGAACGGATGGGGTGAAAACGTCTCTCATTCCCGTCTCCTTGTGCGTTGAGCCCGTAACGTGTGTGAAGTATCCTTTTCCGAATATGGGCATGGGTGGGACCAATTCTCTGCCAAAAGGGTACTTGGTCTCCTCCATGTTTGTTGGCAGTTTCCTCTCAATAATACTTACCTCATCAGGGTCAGGGATTCTTATCTGTTCCCTCATGTGCCCGACAATCCCATCGGCAAGAACCATAACCGGCATCCTGAACCTCTCGCTCAGGTTGAAGGCATCAATAGTTATCCAGAAACACTCTTCAACACTCGATGGACTCAGAGCGATTGCAGGATGGTCTCCGTGTGTTCCCCATCTTGCCTGAAAGAAGTCACCTTGTGCCCCCTTCGTCGCCTGGCCCGTGCTCGGACCGCTTCTCTGAACATCTACGATGACTGCTGGAGTTTCGGTCATTATGGCGTAGCCTATATTTTCCATCATAAGGCTGAATCCAGGACCGCTTGTGGCGGTCATCGTTTTCAACCCTGTCCAGGATGCCCCGATAATTGCCGCTATACTCCCTATCTCATCCTCCATCTGGATGTAGTATCCTCCCACTTTCGGAAGCTCTCTGGACATAGTTTCGGCAATTTCCGATGCAGGGGTGATCGGATAGCCCGCATAGAATCTGCAACCCGCAAAAATTGCACCATATGCTATTGCTTCATCACCCTGCATGAAGTAGTTACCCTTAGGATACAGCCTGCGCAAAACGTTATTGCTCATGACCTCACCTCCTCGATAGACAGGGCAAAGTCAGGACACATTATCTCGCAGCGTCTGCAGATGGTGCATTTGTCCGAATTTTCGGGAACTGGGTAGTGAACGCCTCTCTCACTCAAATCCTTCGAGATCTCAAAAACTCTGGTGGGACAGACCTCGATGCATATATTGCAGCCCTTGCAGAATGCCCTGTTCACGTGGATTTCAACGTTTTTGCCCATGCTATCTCCTCCACGATCTAATCACATAATCTATAATGATCTTTTCTATGATAAATTTTTTGATCGAAATCTGCCTTCTTTTTTTCCGAAATTATTCCTCATCTCCCAGCAAATCTTTAGTGAAACTTGACGAGAAAGCGATAAATTGATAATCAGAGAGAAAGGGAAAGGAACGCTAACTAAGCCAATAGCAGAGGTCAAGAATGTAATATCTGGGATAGTAAAGCAGATATAAAACTAACAAAATTAAAGAAGCTGGGGAGACCGAAGAAAGCTATCTGGGGAATAATATGGATGCAACGCAATAGTTCTCCAAAAAGATATTCGGGAGAAATAGGCTAAAAAATAACCAAGGACAAGATCATGATGTATTAGAAATGGATGGCTGAGCGAAATGGGAGTTATGGATTACCTTTTCTAAAAAGTTTTAAATACAACTGATTTCAAACACATCGGTGAGTGTTATGCACGTGCTGTTAGTAAAGCCGATGTTTTACACTAGGTATCCTCCTATTGGCTTACTTAAAATAGCCTCCTATCACAGAAACCTAGGAGATACAGTTGAATATATTGAAGGCGAAAAAGTTCCCACAGGAAAACCAGATTTGATTTATATTACAAGCCTATTCACTTACGCATGGAAGCCTGTCTATAGGGCTGTAAAATACTACAAGGAGATATATCCAGACGTTAAAGTGATTCTTGGTGGGATATACGCTTCTCTTATGCCTGACCACGCGGCACTTTCAGGAGCTGACGAGATTTATGTAGGGTTGTTCGAAGAGGCTGAAGACCTTATGCCTGCCTACGATTTAGTTCCGGATTGGGATGGTAGTATTATTTTTGCGTCTCGTGGATGCATAAGAAGATGCCCGTTTTGTGCAGTTCCAAAGCTTGAAGGAGGGATTAGCAGGATTAGGGACACTATAAAGCCACTTGTTTATCCAAAACACACTAAAATAATACTTTGGGATAACAATATATTGGCGTCACCAAAATGGAGGGATATATTCGACGAACTGGAAGAACTCGGCAAGAAGGTAGACTTTAATCAAGGAATTGATGCTCGACTAATTACCGATGAAATTGCCGAAAAACTTGCGAGTCTAAAAACAAACATCTTGAGACTTGCTTATGATTCAAAATCGGAAAGAAAAGCTTTAAAAAAAGCTATTGAGAAATTAAATGCTGCGGGAATTAATGGACGAAAAATACTCGTTTATATTCTTTACAATTTCCGTGATGACCCACAGGACTTTTACGAAAGAGTTAGAGACGTTCTTGAATGGGGTGCTGTAGCTTATCCGATGAGATTTGAGCCGTTAGATAGCCTTGAAAAGAACAAATATGTCTCTCCAAACTGGTCTGTAGAACAACTAGAAATGGTTGCAAAAGCTCGCAGAGTTCTCGGTTATTCCGGTGCTTTGCCACCCTATAAAGCACTGGTAGAGAAATTTCGAAAAGCAGAAACATTTGAAGAGGCATTCAAGTTGAGGCCACCCTCTAAGAAACAAAAAAAGAATACAAGGAGAAAATTTAACAAGAAGTCTGCTGAAAGTAAGAGATATTATGACCTTTACAACAAAATCGTGGTGGATGATGTAGGGGGTGTAATTAGGTCATGAATAATGCGATTGTAGAAAATGAATTTTGCGAATTTTTAGTTGAAGAGGTAATAGAAAGATTAAAAGGGAGCCACCCACATTACTCCCGATTAATTCTTCTAAATCAATACCCTCATAGGTATATAATATTAGGTAGTCTCGCACCGAAAATCATTAGAGGTAGTAATGACAGTAGTGAGTTAGAAATGTTTGAGAGTGAAGAAGTTAGGAAAACAATAATATCTGACAGGGTAAAATCGATTAGTTTTCTTCTAAATTCAAACGAAGTAAACCTGAAGCTGAAGGTTAGTTTTTACGTATTCTTTAGGACTGTACCGACTTTAGAAGAGCAAGTACTATTTCTGAGAGGTTACGAAGGACCTATCAAAGATTTTATAGGAGACTTCAGAACAGAAATAACAAATCCTGAACATGAATATCAAATTGCGCAAGTATGGCAGCGGAAGCTGGTGGTAATTGAGAAGGACCTGAAATTAAATTTAAATGGCTTAATACAGGACCCACTTGTCATCTCTTTAAAAGAAGACGCTATCAGAGCTCTTAAGGAAGGAGGAGAAACTATAAAAGTACCAAAAATATCTAAAAAATCGTTTGTTGGTATCGAAGCTCTAGAGAGCAAAGAAAAGTTCGAAGAAGAAATATCACGCTACAGTACTGAAATTACCGTAGATGAGCTAGTCAATGATTTTCTTAACGTATATCTTTACATTAACTGCGAAAACTATGAGCAAAATGGACAAGTCTTTAAAAAAATCAGGATAGTTATAGTAAATAACACCATATATGACAAAAAGAGACACAAAAACATATACTTAGACCCAGCCATTTTTGACTGTAATATAACAGTGCTCCTAAGTGATGATATTTTTCCCTTTAAAGTAAGAAGTCCCTCAGGTGAAATCATAGAAATACCTGTCAGAGCGAACAACTGCAGTGCTGAGTACACTAAAAATTCAGAGTTCAGTTTAATAGAGACTCAAAACTTCCTTCGTTATGATGAGCCCAGAATTCGCCCCAGAACATCTCCCCCAGACAAACCAGATATCTTCCCAAAATTTTCCGTATTATCGGACCTTGACAATGGAGGTTTTGAAATATTGGAAGCTATATATGACAGCCTCAGAGGATACTATTTGACGTTGGCTCAAGAAAGACCAGAACTAAAAGACCATATCTATGACTTCATAAAAAAATACAATGAGGGTTTAACTCTTCTAACAAACGATACTAACGCTAAAAAAGCATTCGAATTGATGAACAAAGTCTTCGACCACTACTCAAAGGATGATTTCGACTCCTGGAGGTTGTTCCAGATAGTTTTCATAATATGCAATTTACCAGATGTAGTCACTATGAAGGACTTGGACAGCGTAGACCTCCTAAATGTGTTTACAGGGGGAGGAAAAACCGAAGCTTACTTCGGTTTATGCATGTTCGCTGCATTCTACGATAGACTCATTGGGAGAGATTTCGGGACTACAGCCATAATCAAGTTTCCTCTGCGAATGCTCTCCATCCAGCAGCTTCAGAGGTTGACGCATATTTTAATAAGTGGCAATTACATTAAAAATCATGAGAACATTGGAGGCGAGGACTTTTCGCTTGGATTTTTTGTTGGAAAGAGTGCTGAATTCCCTGGGTCGTCTCTCTTAATTATACGAAGACTTAAACCAAATACTCCGGGAAAGTTCATAGATTCCTGCCCACTCTGCAATTCCAAAGTGTATTTGACTTACGATCATCAAAGTCTCGCTATATATCACACCTGCTCAAATGACAGTTGCTTTCTTAGTAAAGGTTTGGCGATTCACTATACACAACAGGAAATCTACCGATTTATGCCAACTTTCATTGTCAGTACTGTTGATAAAATGGGTTCGATAGCCTACAACAGACGTTTTAGAGGGCTAATCGGAGGGAAGGTCAGAAGGTGCAGAAAAGGACATGGATTCTTCCCTGATGGGGATAAGTGTACAGTATCCATTATAAAAGGAAAGGAAAAGATAATGTGCAATGATCGTGGAGAAGAAGTATCCTTGCCGAACACTTTTGGACCAAGACTGATGATACAGGATGAACTTCACTTAATTCGTGAAGGTTTTGGGTCAATCGTATCTCACTTCGAGACGCTGATAGAGACAATGAAAGAAAGATTTACTGGAAGTCGTCTAAAATACCTCTGCACAACAGCCACAATTGCTGGTGCTGATAACCAAGTCTTTAACCTATATCTTAAAAAATTAAGAGTTATTCCTCCAGAATCTGGATACGACATATCCAAGTTCTTCTTTGAGTCCGTAAAGGAAGATGACAGGCAGATTGTTGGCAGATATGTCTTAGGGCTAAGACCCAATTTAAGAGACAACCAGTATGCAACTCTCTTAACACTTCGCTACATAATTCAAGTTATTCTGTCAGCCATGTTAAAACCTAGTGAAATTGCTCAGAGACTGGATATTTCTGAAGAAGATTTAAGACAACTCCTTAAAAACTACATGTCATACCTAACATATCACAACAAGAAATCTGACGTCCAATCTACAGCCTTTTATCTCAGAGACGTAGTTGAATCAAAGTTCTATTACAACCCGTCGCTGGAGATAAGGAGGTTGCTTTTAAGAAAAACTCTAACAGGAGATAATACAACCGAACAAGTTAAAGAAGTTGTGAACGAGTTGATAGATTTTGAAAAATTGAAAGAACCAAGAATCTTCGTAACTTCTGCGACCAACATTGTTTCTCACGGAGTTGACATTAAGTGGTGGAATATAATGTTGTTCCAGGGAATGCCGAGGAATACGGCAGAATATATTCAGGCATTGAGCAGAGTAGGCAGGAGTTCAAGCGGGATCGTGTTCGTATGGTATTATCCCAATAGAGTCAGAGACTTAGACTTCTACAAGAATTTCAAGATATATCATCCAGTTCTTTATAAACACGTTGAGCCAGTTCCCATTACAAGATGGTCAAAGCTGGCGTTAGACCAAACAATACCTTCCGTCTTTAGTGCGTCGATTATTAATTACTTGTCTGAGTTGAAGAAAAAACCAATTTATTCAGACTCGCATTTCATACGATATCTTATAAATGAGGAAAGTAGCGAGGAAGATGTTGACCGAAACTTTAGGACGATTCTGGATTTCATAGAAAAAGCTTACATGAGAGATTTTGAAGATTGGCAGTCGCAGGCGCTTACAATGCTTATACCAAAGAAAGTTGAAGAACTTAGGAAAAATGTCTATAACCAAGCCAGATACAGGTCAGAAAATTTCTTCCCGAGACATCTTAGATTGCTTTACGGATTGAGAGGAATTCAAGACATGATTAGCCTTGAATATGATTCAGATACAAGTGTGTTTATACGGAGGAACTCTGGGAGGTGATACACATGAACAGGATGAATCTGGATTTTTCGGCACACAGCGCACTTTTTAGGGCTATGAAGAATATGATAGTTATACACGACGATTTCGTGTTCAGAGTAAAAAGTCTTGAGAGAAGACATCCATCTAAAGATATTAACATCACAAGATTAAAGAGGGCAATTTTTAACGAAATCCAGAGACTTTTCAACTTCAGAATTCAAAGTTATAACCTCCTATATCCTCCCATAACAGATGACGAAATTGCAGGACTCAGCATTCACCAAATAGTTGTAAAGAAGGATGAGACACAAGAAGACGATGTTTATGCTGGCAGAGTTGAGTTATATCCTTTAGTTTTTATGTGTGATATATGTGGAGATTTTAGAGAGATCAGCTCTCAAGACTTGCAGTACTTCGATACGAAATGTTGCGTCCAAGGATGTAATGGGAACTATCGTCAGTTAAGCCTGCTACGCTACTGCCGAGAATGCGGTAAAGTCGAGCATTTTCGCTATTGGTGTAGGGCTGAGAATGATAGAAGCCTTTCTCAGAAGTATACTGAGCACCCGATACAGCTACTCCAACCATCCAAAGACGCTCTTTTTGGCTGGAAATTCAGGTGCAAAACATGTGGATGGGAAAAAGATATATTTGATTTCTCTTGTGACCATTTCGACCAAAAAGCCCAAAAAAAGATTTCCGATAAACCACCAACCAAATTCGACCCCCTGACAATAAGAGAAGGGGGCGTATTCCAACCAATCGTGAAAACATACGTTTCTATAGAACCTTTAGAAAACGAGAAGATTCTGGAGGAGGAAGAACTCCTTATTGCGGTTGGTTACCACCTCGGAATGTTCTCATTTTTAGAGGACATTCTGAAAAGAAGTGAGGGAGAAGCAGAAATTATGAGCTTCAAGCAGGTTAAAAATTTACTAAGTTCTCTTAGAAACCTAAAATCAGCAGGGTTAATTAGGTCTGAGCAAGAGAAAGTCTTGGACCAAATGGAGTCCGTACTGGAAAATCTCAAAACCGCAATAGGACTCATTGGAACAAGAAACCTTGATGAATTTCTTACGATTAAAGACCTGACGATGCCTAGGGGAGACCCCGATGACATTTACAGTCGCTTCGTCAAAGATTACGAAGGACATCTTGAAAGTTCAAGTCTCCCAGCTGATAAAAAGGAGGAAATAAGGAATAAATACAAGAGAATGTGTGGGAATTTTGGGATTCAAAATATCACCTATATCCCTGAAATTAAACTTGTTTCAGCATACATCGGCTACATCAAAGGGCCGTTTCCGAGAGATGGGGTACCTCATTTTGAGCCAATTTGGATAGATGAAAGAAAGAAATTTGATGTCCACGAGCGAAATTTTGAAGCGTACATACACCCTTACAACACAGAAGGCATATTAGTTGAGTTTAATCCTCTCAAAATAGTAAGTTGGCTGCGTGAAAATGGCTTCGATGAGCTACGTGCCAACAACGAAAGCGAAGCACGAAAATTGCTTGTGCTTTTACGAGAAGAGAGTGATGACGGGCCCTATAACATGATTTTCAGACTCCTACACACTTTTTCTCATGCTTTCATGATGAATGCAAGTACATACTGTGGTCTTGACACGGATTCCTTGGGTGAGATTATTTTCCCCTCCGCAACTGCCGTAATGATATACTCGACAAGCGTGATAAACATTGGCGGGCTTCAATATATGTTCGAAAACAACTTACCTGAGGTTTTAGAAGATATGCGGAATCACATTCAAGAATGTATCTACGACCCTGTATGCTCTTCAGAAGGAGGAGCTTGCTTTGCATGTATGTATCTACCAGAATACGTCTGCGGGTATCTCAATCAAACTTTGGATAGAAGGATTTTTACAGGTTCGGAAAGTTTGCGGGGGTTCTGGGAACATGGCTAAATTGACAGACTTATTAGAGATTATAGACAAAAAAACTTCGGTTGTTTGCTTAAGCTACCCCTTTTTTGATAAGTACGGGATATCTGCAGAAATTGAGTACTCAACTGTACTCTCACTGCATGACTGCTTCCAATTCCTATTTGAAGTTGCTGAAAAGAAAATAGATATTTGCTCCCCATTTATTGAAGCTAACGCCTTACTGAGGTATAAAGACATTCTGCGTGAAAAGATTGAAAATGGAGTAAGGCTCAGGATCGTGGCAAGGGTGTTAGATACCGCTGAGGACAGACCTCTTGGCAAATTGAATAGTATAGTCCAACACATTAATCCACAAAACTATCCAAACCTAAAAATCTATCAGTACCATTATACTAGCCCCCGTGGAAAACTGCTAAGTGGGATACATGCAAAATTCATAACGGTAGATGGCAAATTTTGCTATTTGGGAAGTGCGGATATTAAAAATTCTTCGTTACTAAAAAACCTTGAATTAGGAGTCCTCACATCAGACAAGGAGATCGTCAAAGTAACGGAAATGATTTTTAAGGAGCTTGTTAGAGTATCTGATGAAGTTGGATAGTGATCATGAGCGAAAATAATAATGTTTTCAAATGGTGGGAAGAGTTCAACCTTACCTTTCGTAATCCTAAAAAAAAGAGTATGGACGTGTGTATATCCAGCGGCAAAAAGCCCTTTTTATCTCCATATACTAACTTTATAATTAACACGTCAATTGAACTAATGAAAAAAGGAAAGAACGTTGTAATTGCATCTTTTAAACCGATAATTCGCCCTATGCCACTCATTGGGTACATGGCATCCAAAATATTTCGTAAAGATGTCGAGATCGTCACTTATCGGAGTTCAAAAGAACATCACAACGCTTACTGTTTATTAGCAGAAGCGAACTACGTTTTTCTTTCAGTCCCTCCTATATTGGCTAAACAAAACGAGGAAGAAGGTCTTGTTTACCATTTGCAACCTTACATGCCAAAAGTGGGACGTAGCAGAAAATTGGATTTACTACAGGACGCTACTAAATCCTTAGGCACTTCAAACAAAGTACTGTTCTCAGAAAACTATTTAGTATTGTCGCAAGGAGAAGTTGAGATAAACGTTAAAAACGAAAAAGTGTTAGCAAGGTTAGAACCCAGAGTCTTCTTAATTGAAAATGGAAAGTTTTACTTAAAACATTCAAAATACTTCATGAAGTTTGCCGAAAACGTTGATGGTACCTTCCTGATTTACATACAATCATCACTCAATGATGTTGTTTTAGAGTTTGCCAAAAGCCTCGACGCTGAAATTATTTATTTACCACAGTCTTTTTTGTCACTTACTAAACATCATGCATACGATAAGTACAAAACAAAAATCTCCAGTAACAAATTCTTATTCACTGCTGGATTTCCATTCTCAGAAGATGGATGGTTTTTAAAAGATGCCCAAGCTTTGCTTGATATGTTGAATTTCGACCACGAATATGATTACTTCTACCCCAAGATTGAAATTGTGGGTATAAAAGGGTTCGAAAACTTAAAAGTACACCTTCAAAATATCCTAAAACAACTTTATGGGTTATTTCAGGCTCAGGTAAACATAAAGTATCTTATAGGAGACGTTTACAAAACCTCTACAAAAGCAATAAGGAGATTCCTACCTCCTGACTTAATATCCAAGTACAACCCTCGCACTGGATACCCTGAAATTGAGTACGAATACTACTTAAAACAGATTGAACGTGCCCTTAACCGTATATCAGATGGCCGATTCTATGCTAAACTTCATGATGTTCGTTATAGCTTTTCAGCGATCTGCAACACCCTTAAACAAGTCAGTAGACCCTATAGTAAAGATAGTTTCCCAGATAGTAAATTGATGACTTTGCTAAAACTATTAAAACAAAGGGAGCCTGGAAAAAGATACTATATTTGCTGCACCAATGACCCAGTTAGCACTGTTGAAAGAATAGTCAAAAATTATCTGGGTGATACGAACACCCGCAATGGGGTAATAGTCCTTAATCCAAATAGTCTTGCAGACCTCCTGAGTAAGAATGAAATAAAACCCAATTCGGTTTTAGTAGTCTCAGACCCAACAAGTGTATTTAAGTTACTACCTGCCCCATTTGATAAAGTGTTCGTCTTGGCTTACGAAGGCGTTGAAAATTATGAAGAACTTGAAAACTGGGAAATAAAAAAAATATATGATACAAAGTTGGCTATCGATTTGATTTACAGCTTGCATAGACAGCTCGGAATAGAACCTCCAAAGTTATTCTCGAAACTTCTAAAAGAGTTAGTCGGAAAACGTGAAGAAGAATATCTCAAGGAAATATCAAGAATGAAAAAAGTTCTACCTAAAGTTAGAGATGAACACCGCACTCCGTCTTACTATCAGAAAAGTGAAAGAAGTGTCCGAACTTGCAGAGTATTGTTAGAACCCTTAAAAGGAGGCATGTGTCGTGAATTGGAGGGTACACTCAACAAACGCATCCTGAGAATCGAGGAATCTACAGGTTTCGAAGTTGTTACATTATCAGAACTTAAAGATGAAGACGTGGTTTGTTTAATAGACGATGATGATAGGAAAGACTTGGTTGATTTCCTCTCTGAATTCGTCATGGAACAAGTTGATACCGAGTTTGTGAAATACTGGTATACCAAACTTGTAGAATTCCTTGCTGAGAACCAGATGACCTATTCTGAATTCTACAAAATATACAAGAGCACTAAAAAGAAGAATGTTAGAACATTTCCGGCAGTGAGACAATGGCTGCTGGGTAAAACTCTGGCTCCAGACGATAAAGATGACCTGAAGGTGCTTGGAGAAATTATGGATGATGACTTTCTGCTTGAAAATTACGCGAGGATTTATGAAGAGGCAAACAAAATCAGAAAGGTGCATAGAATCGTTGGCAGGAAAATATACAACATTGTCAGAGGTATTATTACTTCAGACTTTTCAAGTATAACGAGCTTTGATGATGAATTGATAGCTTCCAGAGTTAGATTATACAGAGTAGTCTCAGTCGATACAGGAAATTCTACACCTTAACTCCTAAAATTGACGGACTCAAAAAGCTTTCTTCTAACTTTTTACTATACTTTACTTTGCATCAGAAAGTAGGAGGTAGTTAGATTTTTATAAGGGCTGAAAGTGGACAAATAGTACAATCCAAGTCTATAAAATTCGACTCCTGGTGGAAAGTCATGGTAGGGCATAGAACTGGAAGAAGGAGTGCCGAGGGGGGGATTCGAACCCCCGACCTCCTGATTATGAGTCAGGCGCCCCAACCAGCTAGGCTACCTCGGCTCAGTTAAAGTTGCCTGCATTGAATTAAAACACTTTCGCTTAAGTTTTTAATCCCCGGATTGACATTCAAGAATGGAACTGCTCAGGGACATCAGTGAGGAATTGAAAAGTTCGTACATCGATTATGCGATGAGCGTGATAGTTGGCAGAGCCCTTCCTGATGTTAGAGATGGTCTGAAGCCGGTACAGAGGAGAATTCTGTATGCGATGTACGAGATGGGATTGCTGAGTAACAGACCATACAGAAAATCCGCAAGAATAGTAGGAGAGGTTCTGGGTAAGTATCATCCTCATGGTGATACTGCAGTCTATGATGCCCTCGTCAGACTGGCTCAGGATTTCTCAATGCGCTACCCGCTGATTGATGGTCAGGGTAATTTTGGTAGCATAGACGGCGATTCGCCTGCGGCCATGAGGTACACCGAGGCAAGGCTGGCAAAGATTGCCGAGGAGATGCTGGCAGACATTGAAAGGAATACAGTTGACTTCATGCCGAACTTTGACTCCACCCTGCAGGAACCGGAGGTTCTTCCGGCGAAAATTCCCAATCTACTAATAAACGGCTCAAGCGGCATAGCTGTCGGCATGGCTACAAACATACCACCCCACAACCTTTCGGAGGTGTGCGATGCGGTTGTTGCGTTTATCAGAAATCCGGAGATTTCGGTTGACGGGCTGATGAGATACATTACTGCTCCTGACTTTCCGACTGGAGGAATAATCGTGGGCAGAGAGGGCATAGCTGAAGCATACAGAACCGGAAAGGGTAAGATAATCGTGAGAGGCAGGGTTGATGTTGAGGGAAACAGTCTGATCGTCAGAGAAGTGCCTTACATGGTCAACAAGGCAAAGCTTGTGGAGAGCATCGCCGAACTGGCGAAAGACAGAATCGACGAAATACGGACGATCAGGGATGAATCTGACAGAGAGGGTATAAGAGTTGTCATCGAGTTAAAGAGCGGTTCAAACCCGGAGCTTGTTTTGAAGAAACTGTATGCATATTCCAATCTTCAGACAACCTTCGGAGTAATCTTGCTGGCTCTCGTTGATAAGGAGCCAAGAATTCTTAACCTCAGAGAGATCATAGCACTTTACGTTGACCACAGAAGGAACGTCGTCAGAAGGAGAGTTACCTTTGACCTCGAAAAAGCCAGAGAAAGACTGCACATCGTAGAGGGTTTGAAGGTTGTGGTTGAGGACATAGATAATGCTGTAGGTCTTATCAGGTCTTCACCCTCACCGTCTGAAGCCAAGAAGAGGCTGATGGAGAGGTACTCTCTCTCATCGAAGCAGGCTGATGCCGTTTTGCAGATGAGATTGCAGAAGCTCACTGCCATTGAAATCGACGCTTTGATGGCTGAGTATGAGGAGCTGAAGTCGAAGATTGCGGAATATGAGTCGATTCTGGCGGATCCGAAAAAAATTGACGATATAATCGTCAGAGAGGTGCTGGAGATAAAGGAAAAGTACGGGGACGAAAGAAGAACGGAGATAGCCATTCAGCAAGATGAAATTGCAGCGGAGGATTTAATAGAAGAGGAGGAGAACATCGTGCTGATAACCTCGGAGGGATTTGCGAAGAGAATGTCGCTCGAAGAATTTCGGCTGCAGGCGAGAGGGGGCGTGGGGGTAATAGGCACTGCACTGGGCAGAGAAGATAGCATTTCGGTTTTCAGAATTTGCAAATCAACCGATCATCTGCTGCTCTTTACAAACACGGGCAGGGTGTTCTGGATCAATGCTTACGAAATCCCCAAGATGGACAGAACTTCGAGAGGAACGAGTCTGAGAAAGTTCATAAGGCTTGAAAACGGTGAGAGAGTGGTTTCTGCAATAGGGGTGGACAGTTTTGATGAGAAATCTGTAGCGATACTCTCTTCGGACGGGTACATAAAGAGGGTTTCGGTGTCTGAATTTGAGAACGCCAAGAGGGCAGGAATAAGGGCATCAAGCGGTGATATAGCATTTGCCGAGCTTGTAGAGGATGAAAGTGTCGTTATAGCGACATCAAATGGAAATGTTGTAAGGCTAAAAGCCTCGGCGATACCGGAGTACGGAAGAAATGCCAAGGGGGTTATAGCTGTAAGACTTCGTGAAGGTGACAGTGTATCGTCTATGAGCACATCAAAGGGGGAATATCTTCTGATTCTCACCGAGAAAGGCTACGGAAAGAGGTGTCACATCGACGAGTTCAGGTTCATAGGTAGAGGTTCGATGGGCATGATAGGTTACAGGGTTTCGGGCAAAACCGGAAAAGTCGTATTTGCAGAGCTCTGCAGTGGTGGAGAGGCCTTTATAATAAGTCCTGACGGCTACTGTATAAGGGTAGATATATCCACGATTCCGGTCCAGGGCAGGTACTCCTCCGGGGTGGTTGTGGCAAGAAAAGGTGTGGCTGCGGTGGCTCTCAAAAAATTATATAAAAATGCTTTTTAAATCCCAGAGCAATCTCGGGTGCGCCTTGATCAGCTCGGTTACAATCGCCCTTATACTCATTTCACTTAAATTTTTACCGGATATGCTTGCTGCCAGCTTGTTGATGGTGGCATCATCCATTTCGAGGAATTTTAGCTGGAGCTTTTTGTTTCTTTTCAGCTTCTTTCCGAAATCATCTTTCCAAAGTTCATCGTACTTCCTGAGAAATCCAGCAGAGAAATCGCCCTTTTTAACTGCCTCTGCAGCCACTTTACCCGCATAGTAACCGCCTGCCAGGGCATTTGCTATACCTCCTCCAGTTATCGGGTCAGCGTGGAAGGCAGCATCCCCAACAAGCATGATATTGTCACTAACGGCAGTTTCAATCTCTCCATATACGGGAACAGCACCGGCAACAACCTCAACAACCTTGCCCTCGATACCTTCCCTCTCAATGAATGCATCAAGATACTCTCTCGCCGTTTTTTCTGCCATTTTTGGTAAAACACCTATCCCCACATTTGCCGAGCTGTTTCCCTTCGGAAATATCCAGGCGTAACCTCCCGGAGCAACCTCTCGGCCGAGGTAGAAGTAGGTGTAGCTCTGGTCAATGTCCAGACCTGTCATGAGGTACTGGACACAGCTTTCGATGTCATTCATCTTGAGTGTTTTGATTATTCCGGCCTTTCTTCCTATCTTGCTCTCCACACCATCTGCACCAATCAAAATCCTTGCTTCCACATCCCATTCTTCGCCCATTCTTCTCAGCTTTACCCTTACAAACCCGTTTCTTCTTTCAAAATCAGTGCAGGCTGTTTTTACATAAACCTCAGCCCCGGCCTTTGCGGCCTCCCTGGCAATGAATCTGTCAAATATTTTCCTCTCAAGAACGTATCCAACCTCGTTACCTGCCATCTCCTCGGACATCACGACCTCGGTCTTATCCGGGGCGTAAATTTTGGCTCCCGTAACCTCGGCTGCGATCCATTTCTTGTCAACCTCAAAAAATCGTTCAACGTTCTCCCTGCTTATCCCCTCGGCACATCTCACCGGAGTTCCGATCTCCTGTCTTTTCTCCACGAGAAGAACCTTAAGCCCGTTTTCTGCGGCGGTCTTTGCGGCCATGCTTCCAGCAGGTCCGGCACCAACAACCACAACGTCGTACATCAGTTCACCTCCACCAGTACAAGTGCACCCATTGGGCAGGTTCTGACGCAGATTCCGCAACCGTTACACCTGTCATCGTAAATTTCGAGATAGGTCTCGACAAGTTCGTTCGCATCAACAGGGCAAACAGCAACGCAGGCACCACAGTAAGCGCATTTCCTCCTGTTAACAGTTGCCTTTCTTGCCATGAAGAAAAAAGGAAAATGTAAAATATATTTGCTTTTCGTTCAGGTTTCCTCCTTCAACTCCCTGACAGAAATCGTCTCAACAGGGCAGTTAACAACACAAAGTCCGCATGCTGTGCAGTATTCGCTCACCCTACCTTCAGCTTTACCCTCAACTATCTCAATTGTCTTTCCATTCTTACTGACAGGACAAATGCTCTCGCAGATACCGCACCCTATACAGATTTCCCCGATTCTGATTTCTTTCTTCCTTTTCTCTCTTATCCTGCGAAATTCAACTTCTATCTCTTCCTTCAATCTTCTCTCAATCTCTATTGCGCTTCCGGGACAGTATCTCTCGCACGTTCCGCAGAAATTACATCTATCGCTGAAAATAACAGCCTTACCATCTTCGTAGCTGTAGGAGATTGCGTTGTTGGGACAGATATCTCTGCAGACCGTGCAGTCTTCATAGCATCTCTCTTTCTCCCACCTCTGCTCTCCTTCAAAAATTCTGTCAACCCTGATCGCTCCGGTGGGGCAGACTTCTTCACACATCCCGCAGGTTGAACACGAGTGTTCGTCCACCATCACTGCCCCGCTGACAGCGTAAATTCTCTGGTCGAAAATCCTGCACGAATCGCAACGGACAGATATAACACCCATCGGGCAGATTTTCGAGCAAATTTCGCAGTAAATGCATTTATCTTCATCTATAACGGGTTTTCCGTGATATATTTTTATTGCTTTGGTGGGGCAGTTCTCAACACAAAGTCTGCATTCAATACAACCATCTTCTATGCTGATTTCACCACTCCTCAGCTTTTTCAAATCAACAGACCTGACAACTTTAATCGCATCTCTCGGGCAGTTTTTCATGCATAGAGCACACAATATACAATCATCATTATTTACGGTTACTTTATTAAATCCTATTTCTTCTTTTAAAATTTCAGTATATAATCCTCCTTCTTTCCCATTTCTGGAAAATCTCAAAGCCCCAAACTGGCAGAAGTCACTGCATGTACCACAAACTGCGCAATTATTACCGATTTCGACCTCGAAACCCTTTCCGTTTCTGTAAACGGCTATGGCTGCTTTGGGGCAGACAGACTCGCACATTCCGCATCCAACACACTTTTCGGGCACAAAGTACAGATAGTTGCCCCTCTCTTCATCGCTTGCCAACTCTATGATGGTATCACCTCCCTTTTTCCAACTGCGGAATCTGCTGCTTAATAAGCATTTTGGTTGATTTTGCCTGTATTGTATCGATACAAATAGATTTTAATGAGAAGCTTATTTAAACGAGAGTATATTTGGAGCATGGAGTGGTTGTGGAATTTTATTAAAGAGTACTATATTGATTCGATAGTCTACAAAGAGGGATACAATCCTGTGAACACACTTACGTGGGCAGTAATTTTGATTATCGCAGTTTTTGCAATTTACAAGTTCTTGGAAAAGAGACTGGAAATTGACACCAGGTTTGTCTATGCCAACATTCCGTACATATTTCTGGGGTCATCTGTAAGGGTTGTGGAGGATGCTGGTTTCCTCAAACCTCCCCTCTCCTATGTGTTCATGACACCACTCATTTACATCCTGATTTTTGCAATTGCATTTCCAGCCCTGCTTATATCAGTAAAGAGGTTTGGCAGGGAGTATTACAGACCTTATTCGGCTGTCGGCATCGTTCTGAGCCTCGGTGTGATTGTTTTACTCTTTACGAATCTTTCTGTAGAAAATGGCTGGATAATTCCGGCAGGATTGGCCCTTTCTTTGCTCGGTACCTTTATTTTTTATCTGATCTCTCCAGGGCCGATGAAGAATCAGTTGAGCCTTCTGACAATTTTCTCACACATGTTTGACGGATTTGAGACGTACTTCGGCATTGCGTACCTCGGTTACTGGGAACTCCACGTTCTGCCAAGAATTCTGATAAGCACGTTTGGTCCTGCAATCCTTCCGGTTGTGAAATTCGGTGTTTTTTTTGCCATTCTGTATCTTCTTGATACATCGGATGAGGAGGAAAAGCTAAAGAACTACATCAAGTTTGTCCTAATTGTTCTCGGACTGGCACCGGGTTTGAGGGACGGTATAAGGATGATGTTCGGAACATGAGGATCGTGACACTTCTAACGGACTTCGGGAGTTACTATCCGGGAGTGATGAAGGGTGTAATCTGGAAACTTGCTCCAGAAGCCATCATTGCGGACATAACTCATGAAGTTGAACCGCAGAACATCTTTCAGGGTGCTTTTCTGCTTTATCATTCCTACAGGTATTTCGACGGGGCGATCCATGTGGCAGTTGTTGATCCGGGTGTTGGTAGCGGGCGAAGGGCACTGGCCGTTTTGACTAGAAATAATGTTTTTATCGGGCCAGACAATGGAATACTCTATCCATCAGCTTCAGAGGACGGAATAGTTAAGGTCTACGAGATAAGCGAGAGTGTTTCAGAGCTCGTAGGAACTCTCTCGACAACCTTTCATGGCAGAGATGTGTTCGCTCCTGCAGCGGCTCTCGCTTTAAGGGGGAAATATGAGGGCTATTTTAAGGAGACGGATCGCATGCTAAGGATGGATATTTTCGATTATGCCGTGGGAGAGGAAAGAATCAGGTGCAGGGTGGCGTTTGTTGACAGGTTTGGCAATATTGTGACAAATCTCAGGGCTGAGGATGTGAAGGCAAAAGCCTTTTACTTTGGAGGGGTCAAGTTTCCGGTGGTGAGAACGTACTCTGAAGTTGATCCAGGTGAGCCGCTCGCCCTGATAGGAAGCTTCGGAACCCTTGAATTGAGTGTTAGAGAGGGCAATGCATCCGATTTGGTCGGGATCAGAAAGGGGAATGTTGAGATCGAACTGGAGGTCGTCTGATGGATGAGAAAACCCTCGCAAAAATGATTGAAGCTGTAAACAGGCATATGCCTGCCAGGACAAGAAATCTTGAGGAGATGCTCAGAGAAAAGGACCCCACGATCAGAGCGAAGGATGGTAATGAATACTACATTGAGAAAAAAGAGCTTGAGTTCATCGCACAGTACGTGGATGAGCTGGACCGAAAAAGATTCAGAATACCGATAATTTTAGAAATGAACGATCTGGGTGGCGAGAGGGTCATATATGTAAGGGACAGGTTACATGCTGAGTTTATAAAAAAAGCCTTTGGTTACGACAGGATTCTGAACGGAATCCTGACGATCTACATGTATGAACTTCCGGAGATACGAAGAAAGCTCAGGACAGCCAGTCAGGTAATCTTTCGAATCTCTTTGAAATAGTCTCGAAAAATTGGGGCAGTGATGTTTTGAACGCTTAAAATCAGGGCAGCAGTCCGATATTGCGGTCGGTGATGTGGATAGAGGGGCGAAAATAAAAGATTTTTAGATAAGTTTTTGAACATTCTCGGGGAAATAACCACATGAGGGCAGGTGGGGCAGGTGAACTCTTCGGCACAAACGGTGTTAGAGGAATTGCAAACTCCGAACTCACAGCCGAGCTGGCTCTGGATCTCGGAAGGACTATCGGTACACTGAGGCCTGGAAAAATAGCCATAGCATGTGATACGCGAATATCAAGCTCAATGCTCAAATCGGCTGTCTGTGCCGGAATCATGTCTACTGGAAGTGATGTTGTTGACATGGGTGTTGCTCCAACCCCAGCACTGCAGTTCTACACCAAAATGACGGATTGCAGTGCAGGTGTGATTGTAACAGCGAGCCATAACCCCAGAGAGTACAATGGAATAAAGTTTGTTCAGGAAAATGGAGTCGAGTTTTACAGGGAGATGGATGAGGAGAGCGAGAGAGTGTACATAAGCAAGAAATTTAGACTGGCAGAATGGAGCAGGGTTGGGCAGCTTTACAGAGATGAAATGGGGATAAATAGATATATAGATGCGATTGTCAACAGTGTTGAGCTTGACAGGAGCTACAGGATTGCAGTTGATTGTGGAAACGGTGCTGGTAGTTTCACAACTCCGGAAATACTCAGGAAACTTGAGTGCGAGGTCTACGGTATAAACTGCAATCCTGACGGAAAGTTTCCGGCAAGAAATCCGGAACCAGTTGAAGAGTCTCTTGACCTGCTTAAAAAAGCGGTTGTTGATTTTCGTGCAGATCTGGGTGTAGCGCATGATGGTGATGCTGACAGGGCTGTTTTTGTTGATGAAAAAGGGAATTTCGTAAACGAGGACGTCATGCTGGCTATTATGGCCAAGTACTATGTTGAGAGGAACGGTGGAGGGATAGTGGTAACTCCGGTATCGTCTTCAAAATGTGTTGAGGATGTGGTTAGGGAGGCAGGTGGTGAAATCATCTACACGGTTGTCGGTTCACCAGTTGTTGCGAAGGTGATGATAGAGAAAAATGCTGTTTTTGGTGGGGAAGGTAATGGTGGTCTGATATTTCCCGAGCATCTCGTTGCGAGAGATGGAGGTATGAGCGTTGCGAAGGTTCTCGAGTTAATGGACTCGACAGGGAAAAAGCTGAGTGAGCTTGCCGCAGAGATACCCCGGTACCATATTGTTAAGGGAAAAGTGGAGTGCAGGGACAAGAAAAAGCTGCTGGAAGAACTGAAAAAAGAGTTTCCAGAGGCCAATCACATAGACGGGGCCAGAATCGATTTTGATGATGGGTGGTTGCTGATCAGACCCTCCGGAACGGAACCCATTGCAAGAATCTATGCTGAAGGAAAAACAGCCAGAAGGGCAGAGGAGCTTTATGAGATGGGTAAAAAAGTTGTTGATAGGATTTTAGGTCAGTAGGCTCTGGAATTTTCTGGCCATTCTCATTCCTTTTATTTTTAGCCTCCCGCTCAGCACCCATCTCAGGGTTTTCAGCAGACCTGCCTTTCCTGCTGACAGAGCGTTTATGGTTTCAAAGTCTGCAGATATTACGGCAAATTTGCCCTCCACAGGTTTTCCGTTGTAGACCGTAATCCTGTCCCTGTTGAACTCCACGGTGGCGGATACATCCATGTCGGTCACTTCAACGACCAGCGAGCCCTTGAGGTCTCTCACCACATTACCCTTTGCCGGGTTTTTCGACAGGGATTGCTCGATGAGCTGACCGAGTATCGAGGCAAATCCCTGTTTTTCGTAGGTTACCTCCAGCGGGCTCATCATCAGCTCGTATTTCTCTACAAATGCCCCGCTGCTCACCTTGAATATCGCTGCAAAGAGTCCGAAAAATAGGAGAAACAGGCCGGCAAAACCTAAGAAAAATGCAAGAATCCTGACACCGGAGAGAAAAAGGAACACACCGGCAGCAATAAACAAAATTCCGGCAATCATCCACAACAATCCGAGGAGGAAAGCCTTAAGGGCCAGTTTAAATGCATCTCCCCACTTCATATGCATATTGATGATGATGTTTTTTTAAAGTTTTCCATGTTAAAGCCAGCCAAAGTAAGGACATTTAAATTGCAGCAAACCGTAAAGGATATATTGACTTCATTTCAGTTCGTTTCGATGGTAAGCAAGCCTTTGTTCTATACAACTGCGGTTCTGCTGGGAGTGTTTGCTGCAGTGCTGGGCAGTGTGTTTTTTCACCATAACGACATGTCGGAGCTTCTCAGAACCATTGACAGCGCCAAAATCTATTACTTTTACTCCGATTACTGTCCCCACTGCAGGGAAGTAAAGCCATATATCTCCAAACTTGCCGGGAAATACAGCATTACATACTGCAATGTGCTGGATTTAAGCGATGAGTGTGCTGGAATCAAAAAAAAGCTCAATATTGAATATATCCCCACGCTGGTTTTCATAACAGACGAGAGTAATTACGTTTTCACAGGTTCAAATGAAGTGATAAATGTGATAAATGCTGTAGAGGGGATAAAATGAAGAAAATAGCTCTTATCCTGACACTAGCAGGAATTCTGGATTCTGCGTATCTCCTCTACACAGAGATGCTGCCGAACTGTCCGTTTGGAACCTGTGCGTCGATTTCCATTTTCTTCTTCCCGCCATATGTTCCAGCGTTTCTCGGTCTTGGTTGGTTCATCGCATCTCTCCTCATCTTCACGCTTGGTACCGGAAGTGCAGTCCTTCAGGTATGGAGATTTGCAGGAATTTCAGGCATGGCCTTTCTGGCAACCTATGCGCTGCTCAACAGTTATTTCTGCCCGTTCTGCTTTACAGCTTACGGAC
Organism: Archaeoglobus neptunius; assembly: GCF_016757965.1. NCBI lineage: Archaea > Methanobacteriati > Methanobacteriota > Archaeoglobi > Archaeoglobales > Archaeoglobaceae > Archaeoglobus > Archaeoglobus neptunius. Next base: position 25,011 of record NZ_JAEKIW010000005.1, read on the forward strand.
TGGGAATACTGCTCGTATGGATTTCCGAAAGGGAGTTCAGCTAGGCTTTCCAGCAGGATATGCCCAATCTGCTTTCCAGCTTTTTTCAATTTTCTCTATCAGATGGGAAAAACCATTGTCAAATTTTGCCTTTTCTTATAATTTCCACCGGTATCCTCCCTCTATGCACGGCAGTTGCAACCAGCGCACCCCTGCATCCCATCTCTTTCAGTCTGAGCAGATCGTCCATTCCCGAGATTCCACCACCGATCATCACAGGGTTTTCGGAAACCTCAAGAGCAATGTTGAGGAGAGAAAAATCGGGCTTCATGGTTCCCACAGAGTGTATAGGAAGGACGATAATGCCCGGGAGATCAAAAGAGTTCAGGAATTCAACTGCTGCCTGCCAGCTTCTGAATCTCCCCGAGGCATCAAGAAATTTCCCTTTAAAATCCAGACTCACATAGCATTTCCTGTCAAGGTGAGTTATGTCGAAGGTTTCAGTACCCACCACGGGGATGAATGGCAGATTTTCAAGTTCTTCTGATCTCCTGAATCCGCAGTCGGCTATTAGCTCATCAACCATCGGAGCGATTTGATGCAGGATATCGAAATTATCTCCTTTGCCCGTTATTCTGTCAAGATCTGCAGCGTAAAGAAATCTTGGCTTGATCTCGGATATAACATCCACAGGCTCGTCCGATTTTACAAGAGAACTCACATGGCTGACGGGTTGATACCTTTCCCTTTCCCCACTCTTTCCAGCAACAACGCTGCCGTTTTTGATGTCAACGACAAAGAACACCCTCATGCTTGAATGTTCGTGAAGGGATTAAAAAGGAAATGTTAAATAAACCACTGTTTACTCATCACAGGTGATACTATGGTTGTGAAAGTTGGAGTTTTGAAGATGGGTGCAATCGGGACTGCTCTGCTTGTCGAATATCTGCTTGATGAGAGGGCTGATAGAGAGGATATTGAAGTTAGGGTAGTTACAAGCGGTGCAAAAATGCAGCCTGAGGAGGCTGTGGTGGCTGAGAAGCTGAAGGAATTTGATCCGGATGTTATTATCGTAATCTCACCAAATGCGGCCTTGCCTGGACCAAAAGCTGCCAGAGAGGCCTTTGAAGGCAAACCTGTAATTGTTATCAGCGATGCACCGGCAAAGAAGGCAAAGGACGAGCTTAAGGAAAAGGGATTCGGTTATATCTTCATTAATGCCGACTCCATGATTGGTGCACGCCGTGAGTTTCTTGATCCGACAGAAATGGCTCTGTTCAACTCAGACGTTGTGAAGGTTCTCGCTGCAACCGGGGCATTCAGACTCGTGCAGGAAGCAATAGATAAGGTTATTGAAGACATCAAGGCAGGAAAGCAGCCCGAACTCCCGCAGGTTGTCGTCACCGCTGAGAGAGCCGTTGCGGCCGGTAAATTCAGCAACCCGTATGCAAGGGCAAAGGCGATGGCGGCATTCTACATTGCAGAAAAGGTTGCTGATATCGACGTTAAGGGCTGCTTTATCGAGAAAGATCCCGAAAAGTACATACCGCTCGTCGCATCTGCCCATGAGATGATGAGGATTGCGGCAATTCTTGCGGATCAGGCAAGAGAGCTTGAAAAGGGCAATGACACCGTCTACAGAAACCCGCACTCAAAAGACGGTGCAATTCTGTCCAAATCCCAGTTAATGGCCAAGCCTGAATGAGAACAAGAATTTTAATCTCAATTTTTATATTCGTATTTCTAATTTTGGTTTATTCCGTCCTTTTTGTTGCAATAATGTTCAACTTCGAGGGAGAGAGTTATACCGTTATTGACGGAATTTACTGGGTCATCTCCACGATTACGACCGTGGGATACGGAGACATATATTTCACATCTCTTCCGGGTAAGGTTTTCTCAGTGGTTGTGATGCTCAGCGGCGTTCTGTACTTCTTTGGATTCTTTGTTCCGTACGCCATAATACCGTGGGCTGAGCAGAGATTCAGGCTCGTTTTGCCAACAGAAATTAAGAATTTGAGGGATCACTTCATCATTTGCGGTTACAATCGCTTCACGAAAGAGTTCTGCAAGATACTCGAGGAGTTCGGAGTAAGCTATGTTGTCGTTGAAAGGGATCAGGAGAGGGTAGGGGAGGCTATGGATGAGGGGGTCAGGTGCGTTTACTCGGATGGTTCGCTGGAGTCTTTCAGGAAGAATGGGGTGGAGCAGTGCAATGCACTCATCATCGGATGGGAGAATCTTGAGGATATTATTGACACACTCCTTACACTGAGGAAATACGGGGCAAGAAAGTACGTAATCTACGGAGACCATACATACACAAGATATCTTCTGTATGCAGGGGCCACAAAGGTGTTCCTCCCCAAAAGTCTGATAGCCTCGAGTACTGCACGAATGATACTTCAGGAAGTTCAAATAGGCAGAATGAGGGAGATCCTCGGTGACATCCATACGATCGAAATTGTTTTACCGAAGAATGTCCCTGTTTCGGAATTTGAGGCCAGGGGCGTCAGGGTTGTGGCAGCCTGTCGCATGGGCAATCTTGAGTTCAATCCAGGCAAAGACAGGATCCTCGAAAAGGGATGTGTTGCTCTTGTGGCAGGGAAAAAGGATTCCTTGGAGGAAATTATACATGAGGGTTCTCATATTAGGCTACGGTGATGTTGGGAGAACTGCTGCCAGAATACTGATTTCAAGGGGAGTTGAGACTGTCGTGGTTGATAAAACTGTTGATGAGACAGTAGCTCTGGATGATGGGGCAGAACTGATAAAGGCCGATGTTACAAACGAGACCTTCTGGGAGGAGATCGAAATTGGCGATTTTGAGGCAGCAATTGTGGCACTTCCAGATGATCTCCATGCCATATTCTGTATCCTGGCTCTGAAGAATAAGAACAGGAATATGAAGATATATGCAAGGTGCAACAACGTGGAAAATGTTGAGAAGATGTATGCGGCAGGTGCCGATTATGTTATCGTTTTACCAATCGTCACTGCCGAGATGATACTTTCGGAGATATTCGGGGAATCCATCAGAAGGAAGATGACCTTTGAGAACATTGATGTTGTCGTTTACACCATAAACAGGGGCTCTCGTGTTCTGGGAAAAACACTGAGGGAGCTTGAGAATTACGGAGTGATTGTCATAGCCGCAGAGTGCGGGGGCGAAATAATAACCGAGCTTGACGCAAAGATCAGGGAAGGTTGTAGAGTTGCAGTTGCTGGCAGGAAGGAAGACCTCATCAAAATTGAGGTAGAGCTGAGCATGGCGAAAGAAAAAGATTAAGAATTATCAAATCAACATCCTGCATGGTCAGAGTTTACGTTCTGGTTGATAACAAGGTGGTGGATTTGAGACCTCCAGGGATGAGGGCAGAATGGGGTTTTTCAGCGTACATTGATGCCGGAGATCCGGTTTTAATGGATGCCGGACAGTCAGATGTGGCCTTCAGAAATATGCTTGCTCGCAATCTAAAAATCCCTCAGAAAATGGTGATCAGTCACGGACATTACGACCATACGGGTGGGCTGGCAAACATCCTAAGGCCGAAGATGAAAATATATGCCCATCCCAACGCCTTTCTGCCCAGGTTCTACAGGAAGATGCATGTGGGAATTCCCTACGTCAGGGAGAGGATAGAATCTGTTGCGGAGGTTGTTGAGCACAGAGAGCCTGTGGAGGTTGCGAAGGGTGTTTGGGCGCTGGGTGAAATTCCAAGAAAGTATGAGGAGGCACTTCTGGAGGACTCTTACATTGTGACCGGCGGTAAAAAAGAATTTGACAGAATTCTTGACGATACAGCCGTTGCGGTGAAGACAGATGAAGGAATCCTGCTGGTTCTCGGCTGCTGTCATGCCGGGTTGAGAAATACAGTTGAGTATGCCGAGGAGATTACCGGTGATGAGGTGAGGTACATAATTGGCGGCACACACCTTATAGCCTTCAAACCGGACGAAATGTCTGAGATAATAAAATGGCTTGGCGACAAGGTTGAGAAAATAGCGCCGTGCCATTGTACGGGTTTGAACAATGAATTTCTGCTTAAAGAAAAGCTTGGAGATAAGTACATGATGGTCGGGAGCGGGAGTGTTTTTGAAGTTTAAATTTTTGTAAAATAGGATGTCAGGCCAGGCTTAAAAACAAATCTCGTCTCTCCACAATTTTTCTCTCAACAGCCTTCACTTCATCTCCTGCAGCCAGAATGGAAACCAGTGGATCCTCCCTTCGGTAGAGCTCACCTTTATTCGGTACGTCCGCAAAGAAAGGATTTCCAGTAAAATCCGTTCTGATTTTCATGTCACGGGGGGAAAAGAGCACGGCCCTTATCGCGAACCTTTTTGGCCTTGGTTTTTCCGGAACTTTCCCGTTAAAAGCTCCTGCGTGCATCTCAAATACATTAACATCACAGCTCCATTCTATGCTGTCCAGAGAACCCTGAAAACGAGGATTGATCTCAAGGATGTAGGGCTTATCCGACAAAACAAAGTCCACACCCACCGATCCTGAAAGATCAAAAAGCTCCACAACCTCAACTGCAAGCTCCTCCAGTTTTTTTCTTTTTTCTTCCGCCACCACCAGAGGAGTGAGGTTTCCTGAGTATCTGAATTCCCCTGCGTTCATTTTATCCCACCCTGCATAAATGAGGTTGCAGGCAATCGGAACGGCTTTACCTTCTGATGCAATAAGAGATACACTGCATGGCAGACCTCTGATGAATTTCTGCTTTACGTATCCCTTTGGAACACTCTTCGAGATTCTCACCTCCTCCCCACCCCCGCCCCTCCGGGGTTTAACTATACCACTCTCATCATCGGACAGAAGCTCTGGAAATGGTAGGCCCGCTCTTTCAAGCCTTCTGTAGAACCTCAGTTTGTCTGTAACCTCCAGTACAGTTTGGGGATCATTGCATAGGAACTCTCCCTTAACGTTGAGAGTTTCGAAGCCAGAACAGAGCACGATTTTAGCTCCCAGCTCCTCGGCTTTCGCCTCAACGAGTTCCGCTGCCGCATCATCATCAATACTGAAAATCTCATTACAGTATATCTGCAGGTCTGCGTCAGCAAATTTTGTCAGAGCGTAAACTTCCCAGCCCGTTTTTCGTGCAGATTCCGCAACATTTCTTACATTGGTACCGGCTAAGAGCACTTTTTCAGACATCTTATTATGACATCCTCCTCTTCAGGGCGGTATATTTCCTCCATGCTGCCTTCCCCCAGGACGTCAAGTCCCCTTATCACAACGACGGGGATCCCGTCCCCCCCTTCCCCCATCAGAAGATTGGCGAAGGCAGCAATCTCGTCTGCAACGCACTCCACCGTAACCTCAAGTTCTCTGCCGTAGAGATCCTTCTCTCCCACCCAGTCCCTCATTGCTTTGATTCCGGCAACACCGATGGCAAAGCCCACAACACCCCTCCTGAAACATCTTCCGTTTGTGTCCGTGATCACAACGCCAACACTCTTTCCGGTAAGTTCCTTTATCCTGTCCCTCAGTCTTTTTGCACTCTCGTCCGGCTTGGTGGGTGGGAGAATGATTCTACCTTCATCAATGTTGCTGCCGTCAATTCCAGCATTCACGCAGACATTCCCGAACTTTGCCTTAACCAGAAGAAATGGAAAATCGAGCAGAATTTCATGGCTTTCTTCAATAACAGCCTGTATGAACTCTGGAGGCTTTCCAAGCTTTCTGGAAAGAATCAGTGCCTTTTCTGATGGGTTATAGCTGCTTAGCTCTCTCACTCTGCCTTCAGCCTTGGAAACAACTGTAGAGCACACAACAACAACATCACCATCGGCGAGATCGACTTTATCGGCGATCATCTCCGCTATATCGTCGCCCTCCTTTATTATAGGCAGACCCCTGACGGGGATGATCTCCACTGACTCAGACCTCATGTTTCGACAGAAATTCGAAGATTATATCGAATATCTCCTCCCTGTCGAGCAACTGCTGAACTGCCCCCTGCGCAAGATCCTTCCTTCCACCCCCGCTCCCCTTTGCCACTCTGCCTATCTCCCTCATGAGTTCTCTGGCATCGTATTTCTGACCGCTGAAGGTTACGACAAAGACCTTACCCTCACCCTTGGCCATCAGACATCCAACGGCACCTCTGGATGCAAGAAATTCGGCAACCTTCTGAAGAACCTGCATATCGCCATCGATCACCTCTGCCACGACCTTCACAGAGTCAAATTCCTCGGCCCTTGAAAGAAGGCTTTCGGCTTTAACATCTGCAAGCTCAGCCTTAAGCCTGTCAATCTCCTTTTTCTGCTCTTTCCACTCCTCAAAGAATCTCTCAACAGTTTTCGGCAACTTTGCCGGTTCAACCCTGAGTATTGAGCTCGCTTCCTTCAGTATTTTTTCCATTTCCTCAACAGCCTCTATCGCTGCCTCTCCAGCAGCATACTCGAATCTGATAACTCCGTCCTGTATCGACTCCACTCTGAGGATTTTGAGCATACCTATCTCGCCAGTGGATCGGCAGTGAGTGCCTCCACACGCCTGAACGTCATCCCCAACCTGCACTATTCTTATCTCTCTCCCCGGTGGAACACCGCCCTGATAGAGTCTGAAGCCAAACTTTCTTTCAGCTTCAATTCTATCCATCCATTCCCATTTAATTGGCTTGTTCGCCAGAATTTCCCTGTTTGCAAGCATTTCTATCTTCTTTATCTCCTCCTCACTCGGCCTTCTGAAATGGGTTATATCAAGCCTGGCCTTGCCGTACTCCTTTCTGGCACCAGCCTGCCATGCATGCTTTCCGAGTATTTTCTGGATTGCGTACAGCAGTACGTGTGTTGCAGAGTGATGTCGCATGTGTCTCCATCTCGTTTCCCCATCTATTACCCCTCTAACCTTTGTGCCGAGTTCGGGTCTGAATCCTCTGATTTTGTGCAACACCACCCCATCAACCTCTTCAACATCGGTCACCTCTATCTTTTCATTGTTCACGATAAGAAATCCCACATCGTTATCCTGACCTCCGCTTTCTGGATAGAATGCACTTCTGTCAAGGATTACGTAGTCGTCCTCCACCCCAATAACGTTCGCTTCAAACTCCAGAAGTGTCGGATCGTCGTAATACAGCTTCTCCGTTTTTGGATAAGCCTTTTTAAGCTTTATTTCTGTCTCCTGAACCTTTTCGGCTTTCGAGTGCCTTGAAGCAAGTTCAGCGTAGAAATCTTTGGGCATTTCGACCTCGCCACCTTTTTGTCGGGCAATGTTTACTGCGAGCTCTGCAGGTACACCGTGAGAGTCGTAAAGCTCGATCAGATCTTCCTTTTCAAGCTTTTTCTTTCTTTCAAGAAGTCTTTCAACAAGTCTTATTCCTTTCTCGACCGTGGATGCGTACCTTCTTTTTTCTATGTCCAGAATCTCCTGAATCGTTTCGAGAGGAACATCAAAATCAAATTTCAGTATGTTATTGTGCATCTCAACAAGTTCGAAAACGTCAATGCTGACACCGAGCTCTTCAGCCAGTCTCAGGCTGCGCCTTATCATCAGTCTCGCCAGATAACCTGCTCCGGCATTTGAAGGTATGAGTCCATCGCCGAGCATGAAAAGGATGCACCTTGTGTGGTCAGCAAGTGCGTAAACCTTCTCGAGTGGTACGACAATACCCTCAAGCTCTTCAACACTAACCCCGACCATGTCTGCAACGCTTTTCCTGAGCTTGACAAGTCTCTCTCCTCTCAGCTCGCCCATTATTCCGGCCAGTCTGGAACTCTCGGAAACAATTCTTCTTACGTGCTCGTCTTCTCTGTCAAATCCAATGCTGCTGCTTTCGATGATTCTATCCACGACATCCGGAAAAATTGCGTCGTACACTGTAGGCGTACCCTTGCTTGCCCATACAAACCTCTCCAGCCCATAACCGGTGTCAACAATGTAATTGTCCATTTTTCTGTATTTCTCGCCCTTGATTTCTATGTTTCCGTCAGGATGCTCTTCCAGATTCATAAAGACAAGTGTGGCGACCTCAAGCCCGCCAACAATTGCCTCCAGACATGGTCCGGCATTTCCTCCGCCTGCCCAGGGCTCTTCCTTGTATATGATTTTCTCCTTATCAACACCCAGCAATTCGAGAAGCTCCGTGCAGTACGCAACAGTCTCGTTTTTCCAGTATACCTCTCTCTCAGGATTGTTGAATGCGTGGTGGGCCATCATCTCAAAAAGCGTGAGGTGCCTTCCTGTTCTACCAACGCTGTCGAGATCATCAAGCCTTATACATGGCTGGGATATCGTGAGGGGATTTGCTGGAGGGGGAGCTACACCGGAAGTTACAAAGGGCTGAAAATCGGCAATCGAAGCGATTGTGAGAAAAATGTCAGTCCTCCATCTTGCGACCACCGGGTATCTGTCAATTCTCCCGTGCCCCCTTTTCTCAAAAAAGCTGAGGTAGAATTCTCTCATCTCGTCCAACTCATATTCTTTTTTGAAGACGGGGTTCCCTATGAAGCTGTAACTCTCACACGGTGGATCTCCGCAAATTTCTCTGCTCTCGTCTGCAGTCCAGAAATACTTTCCACACTTTGGACACTGCTTTCTGACGAAGCCGTTTTCTGTGAGGAATGTGATATCCAGATACTCTTCTTCCAAGCTCATCGGATGTTTTTAGCATTGCATGTTTATATTGATTCTGTTTACTATCATGTTGATTCAGAAGGACAGTGTGCAGTAATTACAAGGGAAAGGTTATGAGAAAGGTAGCCCCGGAAGAACTGTCTTCAACTGTAACGCTACCTCCGTATTTCTGCATAAGGGAGTTCACGATGTACAGCCCCAGGCCACCTCCTCCGGTAGAGTATCCCTCCTGAAATATGTTTTCTCTGACATTTTCCGGAATTCCGATTCCATCGTCTGAAACTTTTATCTCACAGTGACCCACTTTTTCAACAATGTTAACTTCAATCCTCCTGCTTTTCCCGTGCCTTACCGAGTTGCAGATAAGGTTCTCAACCACCGAGTATATCCCGTCATCCGCAGTAACCTCACAATCTCCAGAAATTTCCAGTTCAATTTCGTAGTGTTTTCCAACATTTTCAAACACTTCCCTAACCGAAAAAGGTTTCATTTCGTTACCGCTTCTTATCAGCATTTCAAGATCCTGCATTCTGTTAAGAATTTGTATGCAGCTCTCGATACTCTCCAAAGCTCTTTTCAGAATTGTTTCATCCCTGTGTGTGAGATAGATGTCAAGGAAGCCAAAAGCAGCAGAGAGCTTGTTGGACAGATCGTGCCTTATAATCTTTCTCGTTAGCTCAACGAATTTTTCAACCTCCTCTCTCTTTCTCTCTGCAATCTTTTTCTCCGTGACATCAAAAACGCTGCAAAGTATGGCCGGTTCCCCACCGTATATCGCCGGAAGGGGTCTTAATGCAACCCACCCATCGCTCCCATCTTTTTTGGTGATCAGAAGTATGAGCTCGAACGGCAATTCACCCATATCACCCTCTAGAGCTTTTTTGGTAAATTTCATCATGGCATCTCTCTGATCCTTATCTGCAATAAGCTGAAATGGGTTCATTGATCTGAACTCCTCTTCAGAATAACCGCTTATCCTGGACAGTTCTCTGTTTGTGAATACAAACCTGCCGTTCTGAAATACGTAAATACCCACTTTCAAATTATTTAGCATTTCTTTTCCAAATTGAAAGTCTAAATTTAACATAATTTCATTCGATTTACATCTAAATAACTTTTTTCGTAGGTTAAAGTTTTAAGCTGAGGTGTCAGGTTTATTAATGGTGGGCTAGGCCGGGGGGTTCGGCGTCCCCTGTAACCCGAAACCGCCGATATGCGGGGGCCGAAGCCGAGGGAAGGTCTGTCGAGCGGATGGCAGCGGCTCCGGGTGTTGTAGAGTCTCCGTCCCGGAGGGTCGGCGGTTATGGTCGGGCTGCCCGGAGGGGCTGTCCGCCATATTTGCCGGGGGGAACGGCCCAGGCCCGGAAGGGAGCAGGCTAACCCCGGACGTCCGGCGCTTCCGGGGGTGCGGGGAGGAGACACCCGGAGCTTCAAGCCATCCGTAAGGCAGATCGACCCGAGGCGTGCCCACCTATTTTCAGTTAAATTGAAAAATCCACACGCTGAGGTGGGACAATGTTTCTGCGATTTATAAACGAGGTGAAAAGGACTCTCGGTGAGTATGGTGATGAAAGATTTCTCAGAGAGAGCGAACATTCTGATCTGGCTTCAACGATCTCATTTAAACTTGCTAAAGAATTGAGAAAGAGTCCTAAAGAAGTGGCAGATGAAATCGTTCAGAAAATTGAGATTGAAAGCGATTATATCGGGAGCGTTGAGAGTACGAACGGGTACATAAACTTCTTCGCAAGTTACGATTTTCTCGAAGATACCGTAAATGTAATCCTTGATGAAGACGAAAATTACGGGCATCTGAACCTGGGAGGGGAAATTCTGGTTGAACACACGTCTGCAAACCCCGATGGCCCTCTGCATATCGGCCATATTAGGAACTCAATCATAGGAGACACAATTGCCAGAATTTTGAGGAAAGCTGGTGTGGATGTTAAGACGCACTATTATGTGAACGATATGGGCAGACAGGTAGCGATAACAGTTCTGGGAGTTGAAAAGTTTGGTCTTACCGGGAAGAAGCCAGACCATGCTATCGCAGAAGCGTACATTAACGCAAACAGGTTGCTGGAGAGCCGTCCAGAACTCGAAAGGTACGTTGAGGAGCTGATGCTGAAATATGAAGGCGGGGATGAAGAGGCAGTCAAGAAATTTAGGAGCGTAGTGGGCAAAGCTCTTGATGGAATAAAGCAGACTTTAGACCGAATTAACGTAACACATGATAGGTACGTGTGGGAGAGCGAGTTCATCAGGAACGGGTACGTTGAAAAGGTCCTGAAAGCTATTGATGGGAAAGGTCTTATAAAAAAGGATGGAGCATGGATAATAGAGCTTGAGGATTTTGAAAAGGAGGTTGTTGTGCGGAGGGAGAATGGTACAACTCTCTATATTACAAGAGATCTGGCCTACCATCTCTGGAAGAATGAGAACTTCGATAGGTTCATAAATGTTCTGGGTTCTGACCACAAACTCTACGTTTCACAGCTCTCCAGAATTCTCGAAATCGTTGGTTTAAATCCACCTGAGGTCATATTTTTCGAGTTTGTGTCCCTCCCTGAAGGAAGTATGAGCACAAGAAGAGGAAAGTTTATCTCCGCTGATGAGCTGATATCCAAGGTTTTGGAGGAGGCGGAGAAGATAATTGCAGACAGGGATATGGATGAGGAGGAGAAAAGGAAAATTGCAGAAGCTGTGGCGGTAGGAGCGGTGAGATTTGATTTCGTAAAGGTTGCACCGGAAAAGCCAATGACCTTTGACTGGGCCAAAGCACTGGACTTTGAAAGGCAGACGGCAAGCTACATCCAGTACAGCCATGCAAGAGCATGCAGCATTCTGAGAAAGGCTGTTGAAGGTGGTATGCCTGATCTCGAGTTCAAGGGTGAGCTTTGCAATGCTGAAGAAAGAAGACTTGTGATGCTTCTCTCAAAAATGCCGTACGTGATAAGCAGGGTTGTGGATGAACTCAGGCCCAATGTTTTTGCTGAGTATGTTCTGAGTGTTGCTGCAGCATTCAACGAGTTCTATCGCAGCAACCCCGTCCTGAAGGCCGAATCAGAGGTTAGAATGCACAGGCTGGCGATTGTGGATGCAACCCGCATCGTTCTCAGAAACGGACTGGAACTTCTGGGCATTGAACCTCTTGAGAGGATGTGATTTTGATAATGGAATTTATTTATTTGTAGGAGTAAAAATTAAATTATTTAAAAATTTATTGTAGATGGGACTATTACAAGAAAGAAAATCAAGATTAGGGCAAGCAATAGCAGCGGAATCAGTATTAGAAGTTTTCTCTTTCTCATTTTTCCAGCCCCGTAATTACGTCTCGCTTATTCCATTAATGTTGTTGTATATCTTCTGCCAGCATGAGTCGCACCATGTATTCGTTCCCATAATCGCCCAGCAATAGTTCATTATGCACCTATCATGCTCCCAGCAGTATCTGCCCATATCATCGGCATTGAAGTTGTGAGATATCTCATGCTGAGCGATGATGTCCAAAGGTAAAACCCAGCATGAGTAATATCCGCTCTCAGCTACTCCGACGCTGAAGTAACCATTTATATAGGCGTACCCACAATAGTTATCGTCAGCTGTTTTTATCCATCCGATCACCATATCATTCTGTGGATCTCCATCGTTTAAAGTGTACCTGACCCAATCCATATCTTCCTTTAAATCTTGGAGATAATCGCTTAATTTCTTCGTGTACACATCGCTCGCATCCCAGTTATTTACAACAAAATAATAGTCGAGTGTCGCAGCATCATTAAACTGCTGAAACCTTCTGTAACCATCCAACGTTGCATAGAGGTAATCTATGCTACTTGGCGCATCACCACCTGCAGCTTCCACGATCCAGAGATAAAGGGCGTTGTTCTTAAGTTGAGGTCCCGTATCTGACGTCGTTTTTACTGATGATTCTTGATTGAGCTTAATGCTCAAATCAAATTTTGGTATCCTGCCGCCTCTAACAAGTTCCTCACCCAGTCGTTTAGCATACTCTTTGGGGACAGGAATGCCATCTATAACCACCACTTTCGGATTCAAAGGATCGACACCGTACCTTTTCATGTATTCCTTTCTTGCCCTTTCCACAATATCTGAAAATTCAGATGCAGTCAATACTTTAAACCCCATCCTCTCCAAAATTGATGGTGTCATTTTCGTTAAGTCTGTCAACCACGCCCCCGCTTGGCGATATTCTACCCATAACGACGTATGGTCCGTCTAGTACATCATCCAAGAAGTGTGGCAGTTCACCCCGTGCAAATTTTATGTCGTTCTCCGTTATGTTGTATTTCGCATACAGAACATGCAGCTCTTTTTCCGTGAAGTCTTTAGGATGTTTTAGCCCTGTATTGGTTTGTTTCGGTGTAGCCAATGCATTGACCATACCTAATACCAAAGCTGGCACCAAAATCAAAGCTAACAGTGACCAAGCTTTTTTCACTTCATCACCTCCTCAACTTTCTATCAGTTAGATATGTATATTAGTTATCAAGTGGTATTTAACAATTTTGACTGCTCCAATCTACGTTGAAATAACGAAAAATTATAGGCTGATCGTTTTGATGCTTTTCAAGCAGAATGAAATCTTAGGTGTAAGTATTTTAACCCAGTAATTTCAATCATTTTTAAGAACTCTCTTAATAAACCTGATTTAAAGAGTATCGTGGGATGTGAAGGGGACTCTGTCATTCTCTCAAGCCTCTGCCTTGAATCTCTGTGGCTCATCGATAAAGCATAATAGATGGCTATTGCAGCTATGTCTGGCTGGTAAAGTCTTTTCCCGTCGAATTCTATTAAGTTATAGAGAGGACAGAAAGTTCTGCCTGTCGATTTGTCTTTGACCCTGCTAACTTTAAAGGTTGTTTTTCCAAGCTGCGTTAAAATCGTCCTCCTCTCTTTTTGATGTTTGTGGTATTCATTCTTTCCGTATCCTTTCTGCATTGAGGAGACCAAAAGGCAGTCTATTTCCTCCAGAACTCTCCCCAGAATTGCAGCTTCAAGTCATTTTAGAGCAGATGTCAGCTCCTGAATGGGAATCTTTTTATTCTGTATGTCTATGGTTAACTGTAGGGGCATATCTATCCGGAGCTGCATGGGTGGGGTTAAAATCCTGTTTAATTTCCAAGGAAGATGTAACAGCACCTAAATTTTTATGTTCTAAACACTTACTTAAACGAAAAATTATTGTAGATTGGGGCGTATATTGTTTGGTGAGAAAGATGTTAAAGGGAATACCTTCTACGATGAATGATGACTACCAGCTTAACACCACAAGAATAATTCAGTATGCGGCCAGAATCCATCCGAAGAGGGAGATATCATCAAGAACAATTAAGGGTATGCTCAGATACAACTATGCTAAAGCTTATGAGCGTATTTGTGCGATTGCCAATGCCCTCGAAGAGCTTGGTATTAAGGCAGGAGATGTTGTTGGCATAATGGGTTTCAACACCCATAGATTTTACGAGAGCTACTTTTCTGTTCCCGGACTGGGAGCGGCTTTGCTTGAGCTCAACATGCGATTGCCTCCAGCGGATTTGGGCTATGTGGTGGAGCACAGTAATGCTAAAGCTCTTCTTGTGGATGATCTTCTGGTGTCCTATGCAGAAATGCTGGCACAGCAGCATGACTTCGAGTTCTTTGTTGTTATGAGTGACAGAGAGGTGGAAACAAAGCTCGATCCTGTTTACAGCTATGAGGAGCTTGTTGAAAAAAGCAAAAAGGAAAGGGAATGGGATGAGATCGATGAGAGAAGTACGGCAACAATATGCTAACACATCCGGAACAACTGGAAGGCCGAAGGGAGTGTACTATTCACACAGATCTGTTTACCTCCATGCATGGGGAGGTGTGGCAAATCTGGGGATAAGGGCTGAGGACTGCGTGATGCAGATCGTGCCCATGTTCCATGCGAACGGCTGGGGCGGGCATATCGGCGGGACAATGGTTGGAGCAAAACTCGTGTTTCCCGGATTCTTCACGCTGCAAAACGCCGATCTGCTGGTCAACCTTATTGTAGAGGAAGGTGTTACCGTAACAATGGCTGCACCGGTCATACTAATCCCGATGCTGGAGTATCTGAGAAAGCTTGAACCCAGACCTGATCTCAAAGGGCTCAGGATAGGCTCGGGAGCTTCAGAACCTCCGGTGGCGATGATGAAGGGTTTTGCGGAGTTTGGTGTTGAAATAGTACACGCATACGGTGCTACGGAAACGAGTCCACTAGTCACGATGAATTTCGTCAAACCTGAGCTTGATCTGAGTGAGGAGGAGTACTGGGAGCTGAAAAGGTGTCAGGGACTTCCGGTTTTGGGTACGGAGGTGAAGATTGTTGATGCAGAGGGCAACGAACTGCCATGGGATGGTAAGTCGATGGGCGAACTGCTGATAAAGGGTTTGTGGGTTACCAGAGAGTACTATAACGACGAGAGGACAAGGGATAGCTTTACTGATGGGTGGTGGAAGAGTGGTGATGTAGCCGTAATCACCCCTGAAGGGTACGTTAAAATCGTGGACAGGGTTAAGGATGTTATAAAAAGCGGTGGAGAGTGGATAAGCAGCGTTGATCTCGAAAACTACCTGATGGCTCATCCTGCTGTTTACGAAGCCTGTGTGGTTGCTGCGGAACACCCCAAATGGCAGGAAAGACCGGTAGCCATAGTCGTGCTGAAACCTGATTACAGGGGAAAGATTGCATCAGCGAATCTCAAAGAGTTTCTCGGTCAGAGGTTTTCAAAATGGCAGTTACCAGACGACATAATCTTTGTGGACGAAATTCCAAAGACAAGTGTAGGGAAATTTGACAAAAAGCTGCTCAGAGAAAGATACAGAAAATATCTGATGGAAAAAGTAAATAAAAATTAAAGTTCCGTCAGAATTTCGTCCAGCAGCTTCAAGTAATCTTCTTCTTTTTTCCAGAGGTTGCCAAAGCTCATGTCTGCATTCGGATGATAGTAGCGGTCGATTGCAAGAGCTCTGATGTGCGGGGCGAAGTTCTTGATTGCGGCAAGCATCTGGGAGCCGTGGTAGTAGATGGTTCCAAGCATGAGGACAAGGTCGTAGTTACCCTGCCCGTCAAATCCCTGCCACTCGGGGTCGAGAAGGAACTGGGTCAGTTCATGCAGTACCGCATACTTGACCTTTCCGTCAACTCCTGCCTCAACAAACCTCGTTATTGCACTTCCCGTTGCCACCACTGTGATATCCTTCTCAACGAATTTCAGAACTCTCTCGAACATCTCATCCGTTATGTCCGGTCCAACGATGAGCAGAGGCCTCTTTGCCCTCTTTATCATGTTCGCCACAGGTTTGCCCTTCTCAAGCAACGTCGCCATCTTCGGCCCGGGAATGTTTGCCGCATCGAAAGGCTGTTCAAACGCTTTCGGCATCTTCACCACCTCACAGCGTCATGAACCCTTCCTTAAACAGCCTTTCCACGTTCGTCGGGTTGAAACCTGCATAGTAGGGTCTTATCGGTCCCTCAACGATCTTCTTCTTCTCCCAGTCGATCTTCCAGCCGTGCTTGTCTTCGAGCTCCTTCAGCAGCTCCTCCTTCTTGGCGAGAGGCAGGTCAGCCTCACTCCTCACGAACAGATGCCAGTCGTCGGGCATTCTTTTGAGGTACTTCAGGCTGAGGTCGAGATAATGTGTCAGCTTTATCGATCTTCCCTGAGAGGTATCGTTGGGGCGGAAGCAGAGCTTGGCCATCAGCGGAATTGCCTCTTCAACAGTTTCTGCTGCAACAAGCAGGTCCTGTGGAGCTGGCTCTATTCTAACCTTCTCCCCGCTCCTCACATCGTAAACCATCCAGTCCTCGTCGTTGTATGGTCTGCCAAGAAATGCTCTGCGGTACTTGCTTCCGTGCGGCCCGACAACTACAGGAATGCCGAGTCTGTTAACTCCGGTTGCAATTGAAGCAGCCTTCTGGCTGTAGGCTCCCCAAGCCAGACCGCATGCACCAAGTCTGTTAAGGATGTAGTCCGCAATCTCCTCAAAATTCGCCCTGATGTTCCTCTTTGCGAAAATTCTCGCAACCTTTATCGCTGCACCGTGGATGTGAGCATTAGCAACGCAGCTACCGAGGTTGGCAACACAGCCACCGTCGAAGTCATCCGGATATCTCTCGTAAACTGTCTGTCCCTCCTCGTCCTTGTACAGTCCAGCATCCATGGCCATACAGCCAGTTGTGACGACGATGTAGTTTCTCGAAGCGAATTCGTTCATGAACGTGTATGCATCCTTTGTTCCGTTGGGGTAGTTGCTGCATCCTACGATAGCAATAACTCCCGGAATCGTACCCAGAACGATCGGAGCACCAACGTTCCTGATCTCCGAGTCCCTAACAGGACCTCTACCCCTCCTGACTTTGCCCTTCTCGTTGATAATTCTGTTCCAAGCGGCGAAGTTGAACATGTCTATGATGGGTATGTTCTTCGGACACACCTGCTCGCATCTGCCGCATGCTATGCAGATGTCCCACCTCTCCTCGAGCTTACTTCTATCTCCATTTTCAGCAGCTTCCATAGCCTCTCCAATCCTGATCCCCTGCGGACATGCTATCGTGCAGTTTCCGCACTGTGTGCAGGCTTTGGCATAGTTCATGAACTCTTCCTCGCTCAGAACCGGCTTGAAGTCTTCACCTCTCTGCTTTCTCCTCGCCCTCGCAACCTCAACCGCCACCTCACCAACTTTCAGCGGATCGAGGATAACACAACCAACGTTGCCATCAAGCAGGTACTTGATGATCTCTTTCGGATCCTTACCCGTCATATCCGGCAGACCGTGCATGGCTTTCTCGTTTGTGCATATAACCGGAATTCCGAGCTTTTTGGTGTGGTAAAGAATGTCTGCCCTTATGCACTGCTCGTCAATAACGATGACATCCGCAATTCCTGCCCTTATCGCCTTAAGCTGTCTGCCAAGAGCTCCAACAATCTTTGCCTTCTCGTAGTATCTGCTCATGTCGTGGGCTGTGCAGCAAATTCCTGCGAGCTCTACATCGTTCTCCAGTCCGTTGTTGTCGATGTAGTCGGCAATATTTATTGCTGGAGGAGCGTGATGACCTATAACAAGAACGACGGCTTTGTTTCTGTCAATTACTCCCATTCCAATCTCTATTAATGGCTGGTTGCTCTCCCCCTTTGGAAAGCCAAAAGCACAGATCTGGGCGATGTCTGCAATCTCCTTACCCAGAGCATCCATCATTCCCAGATGTAGAGCCTTGCTCTCAAAGTCAAGATAACTCCCCTCCTGTCCGGTATGGACGGCATCCATTACCTGAGTTATCTGCTCCTCCACATATCTCAAAGCCTTTTCAAGGTCGGCAAGCGTTTTCGGCTTTATTCCTGTGATAAGCTCTGTCAGCGGAGCAACCTCTGCAATCTCTGGCCCGAGATCAACCGGAATTTCATCGAGCTTCTTTCCGGTCATGTGTACAATATCGTGAAGCATGTGCCTTGCATGCCCTGTGTGACAGGTTGTTCCCATTGCAACGGCTATCGTCACAATCCTGCCCGTCTGGGCTGCGAGGTCAATTCCGCACGCTCCTCTCTTGTTGCCCGTCAGATCACACTTGCCCATCGTACACAGGCAGCACATGTCGCATGCTGGAGCGTAGAATGGCTTGTACCTTTTTAGAAGGAAGAAATCCCAGTCTCTGAGTGTTGCGATGCCTGGCATTGGGGTTGGGCCCATTGGAGCCCATTCCTCCTCCTCTTCAACAACTTCTCCGATTTTTATGCTTACGTTCTTTAATTCATCTATAACAAAAGTTCCTTTTCCGAGCTCAAGCACCATGTAATCACCTCTTCTCTGGCTGCTGTTTTTTTAAGTAATTAAGAACTTTTCGATTTGTTTCGCTCAAACCGGTGGATAACACGTTTTTTTGGAATGTTAATACCAATTCCATTATATTTTATCATTATTCATTGAGACACCCGGCTCTCAATTATTTAGGATAACCGAAAGATTTAATAGCATTTAGGTTACCCTAATAGTAATGACAGTACTCCCATTGTCAGCACTCAGAGAAGGGCAGGAAGGCAGGATCGTTGCAGTAAATGGTGGTAGGGGCTGTACTGTTCGATTGATGTCAATGGGAATAGCTCCTGGAAAGAAAATCAAGATCGCAGGAAGGAGGGGAGGAGCCTTACTTGTCTCTGTTAATGGCACGAAGTTTGTTGTCGGAAGAGGTCTGGCGATGAAGGTGGCAGTTGATGTTGGGGAAAAGGGCTGAAGACTATCTGGAGGCTATTTACTCTCTGAGCAGGGAGAAAGGTTATGCTAAGGTTATGGAGCTGGCAGAAATGCTGGATGTCAAGCCTGCCACCGTTTCCGAGATGCTGGATAAACTTTCCAGAAAAGGATATGTTGTGTACAGGAAAAGGCATCATGTAACACTGACTGAGAAAGGCATAGAAGAGGCAATGAAGCTCAGAGAGAAAAGAAATTTGGTGATTAAGTTTCTTACTGCTCTGGGTGTTCCTGATCACGTTGCCGAGAAAGATGCGTGTGCTCTCGAACATGTTCTGCATCCTGAAACGCTCGAACAACTAAACAATTTCGTCCGTTTTATAGAATCCAGCCCTTCAGTCAGTCCAAAGTGGCTGGATCACTTCAGAGAGTTTTGCAGAACAGGAAAACATCCATGCCTGAAGCAGAGGTGAATTTTTTGAAGGTGGCGATGGTTGGGAATCCCAATGTTGGGAAAACGAGTTTGCTCAATGCTCTGACCGGCGGTAACTTCTCTGTGGGCAACTTTCCGGGCGTTACAGTTGAAAAGAAAGAAGGTAAAGGTAAGATTGACGGAAAGACCGTTACATTTGTTGATCTGCCGGGCATTTACAGTTTTCAGGCGGAAAGCATTGATGAACAGGTGGCAAGGGACTATTTAATCAAAGAAAAGCCCGATCTGATTCTCAATGTTATAAACGCTCTGAACATTGAGAGAAACCTGTATCTGACTCTTCAGCTTACGGAATTTGGAATACCCATGATCGTCGTTCTCAACATGATCGACGAGGCTAGGAAGGAAGGAATCAACATTGATGCCGAAAAGCTGAGTGATCTTCTGAGGGTGCCTGTTGTCGAGACCTCTGCCGTTAGGGGAGAGGGCATCCAGGAACTCAGGAGGGAAATACTGAGGGGCGGGAGGATACCCAGGGTATATCATGGCAGCATTGAAGAAATAGTGAAGATGGCCGAGGACATTGCAAGGGAGGTTGTGAGAGCAGGAGGTATCGGAAAGTCGGAATTTGAAGAAGCTCTGGATGAAGTCTTTATGGACAGACATCTCGGAATTCCGATTTTTCTTTCAATCATGTGGATGATGTTCGTATTTACCTACTCTGTCGCTCAGCCTCTGACCGATTTGCTTGGCAGCCTGTTCGATAGCATCGCATCTCATATTGCCGGACTGGGTGGATGGTTTTTCTCCATGCTGGGTAATGGTGTTGTTGCTGGAGTTGGCAGTGTTCTTTCGTTCGTTCCGAACATAGTCTTCCTGTTCCTTTTTCTTTCTCTGCTTGAGCTGAGCGGTTATATGCCCAGAGCTGTCTTTCTTGTTGACGGATTCATGTCCAGATTCGGGTTAAATGGGAGATCCGTAATTCCTATCATAATGGGTTTTGGTTGCAATGTTCCGGCTGTTCTTGCGACAAGAAGCATTGAGGACAGGAAGGTCAGGATAGCCACAGTGCTGGTAAATCCCTTCATCTCCTGTTCTGCAAGACTTCCGATATATATCCTATTTGCCGGTACCTTCTTTCCCGAGAGTGGAAGTCTCATAATTATGGCGCTCTATTTAACCGGTGTGGTGATAGCCCTGGTTTCAGCTTTGATACTGAGAAACTCGCTGCTCAAGGGTGAAAGCGAGTTTATCATGGAACTTCCACCCTACATGCTTCCGAACACCAGAGAACTCTGGCTCATGACATGGAGCAGGACAAAGCACTTCATTCAGAAAGCCGGTACGGTAATTCTGGTTATGTCGGTGGTGGTATGGTATATAACAAACTATCCGGGAGGGAATATAGAGAGCAGCTATGCAGCGATGCTGGGAAAGGCGATCCAGCCACTATTTTCGCCAATGGGCTGGAGCTGGGAACTTGTTCTTGCTTTGATATCTGGATTTGTCGCAAAGGAGGTCGTTGTTGCTACAATTGGTGTTTTGAATGTGGATATATCCAGTATTATGAGTCCGACTCAGGCCTTCGCTTACATGCTGTTCACTCTTTTGTACATGCCATGCGTTGCAACAATATCAGCGATCAGGGCTGAGATCGGAGCAAGGTGGGCGGCGTTTGCGGTTTTATTCAGCTTTTCAGTTGCGTACGTTATATCCATCCTTGCAACGGTGGTGGGAGCATGGTTCTAGCTCTTGTTTTCACCCTTTATTTCCTCCTTCTTACGGTTATGGAGGTAGTGTCGGCCCTGCACCTCTACAATCTGGAGGGAGGATCGCTGATGAATGCTTTTGTTCTTGGGACGATAACGGCAATATACCTTAAAGGACTGGTGGTTAAAAAGAGCTCGTACGCAACTGTAGCTTCACTGATTGCAGCATCCTTCTCGACGTTGATGATTCTCGTCTATCTGGTATCGGGGAGCTTCAGCTTTGGAATGCTGGGGATACTCGCACTTCCCCATGCTGTTAAAAAAGTTAGATAAAAAATTACCTCTCAAGATCCCTTTTCAGCTCCTCAATCCTTTTTGTGATATCCTTGAGTTCAGCTTCAAGGTCTTCTTTCATCGCCTCAAGCATCTCCAGCTCATCCTCGGGCCTGTATGTCGGAGAGGGTGGATAGAATGGAGGCTGTTCCCACCAGCCCCATCTCATCCATCCCGGCAAGCAGGTGGCTCTGTACCACCATCTCCAGCCTCTACCACCCCATCCGGGCATCCACCAGGGCATCGCAATCACCTCCTGCCTCTACTTCTCCCTCTACCTCTTCTCCAGAATCCAAATCTGCCAAACCATCCGAACCATCTGCCACCGAAAGGAGGATACACTGAGCGGTTCATGAATCCGGGCCTGCTGTAGCCGGAGCAGAAGCCAGCCCTTCTTCCAGTTCTTGGCCCCCTTCCCCAGGGGCCAGTTCCATCTCCACCCGGCATGCTATCACCTCAAGTTTAAAGTTGTACATTCTTATATTAAATTTTTCGGCGATCCTAAAAAAGGTTGCCGATCCTGGTGGCTTGTATATCTGGTCGCAATCACAATAGAATCCCCTCTTAAGAAAACGTTGGGGAATAAAAAGGTAATGGAATTGCTTTTGTATTCGGTTTTAGAAGTCAGCGTCTTCAAACCAATCCTTTTCGTACTCTTCTATCCTTCCGCTGTCAGCCAGTTTCAGCAATTCCTCCTCGATTGGTATCTCGGTAACGAAACCTATACCATATTTTTTCGCCAGCAGCTCTCCCCTTCCCTCTCCAAAGATACGACTTCTGTGACCGCAGTTTGGGCAGACAAAGTAGCTCATATTCTCAACAAGCCCGAGAACAGATGTTTGGGTCTCTTCAGCCATGTTTATTGCTTTCTCCACAATGACTGCAGTCAGTTCCTGTGGTGTGGATACCACAACAACTCCTGTTGGCTTTGCGTCCTGCATGACTGTAAGTGGGGCATCTCCTGTCCCGGGTGGGAGATCTACGAGAAGGTAATCAAGCTCGCCCCACGCAACCCTACCCAGAAACTCCCTTATCATCCCCGCAATCAGCGGCCCCCGCCAGATGACCGGAGTATTCTCCTGCGGTAGAAGAAACTGCATCGACATCACCCTGATTTTGTATCTCTGAGTCAAAACCGGCTCAAGTCCATCAGCGCTCACGGACACTCTGCCATTCCTCAGCCCGAAGAGTATGGGTATGCTCGGGCCGAGAAAGTCCGCATCCAGAATTCCAACCTTCTTTCCCTTCCTGGCATAATGCAGGGCAAGCAGTGCCGTGACCGTTGATTTGCCAACACCACCCTTGCCGCTCATCACGGCAATCCTGTTCTTTATTTTATCCAGTCTGTTTTTAATCTCCTCATCCGTAACTCTCCTCTGCACTCACAACACCTCCTTAACATTCTTCCAGCATTTCTCAATCTCTCTTGCTGCCTTGCCGTGAAATGGAAAGTCCAGATTTGCCATCTGTTCTGGAATCGATTCATCAAACGGGATCACACCTACGAACTCGACTCCGTTAGCGTTGCAGAAGCTCTCTATTTCGTAACTCACCTGTTCGTTCAGGTCGTATTTATTTACAACAACAAATGGACGGATTCTGAAATGTCTGCACAGGTCAATGATCCTCAGCATATCATTAAGACCAGAAGCGGTCGGCTCTGTTACGATAATTGCAGCGTCAACTCCGGTAAGGCTTGCCATTACCGGGCATCCGATTCCCGGAGCAGCATCAACAATAAGAATCTCGGCATTTATCTCTTCTGCAACAGCCTTCGCTCTGTTCTTGACTTCTGTGACAAGTCTTCCGGTATTTTCTTCACCGGGCTTAAGCCTTGCGTGTATGAAGTAACCCCATTCTGTCCTGGAATGGTAGATTTCCCCAGTCTTGGTGTCCATCATAACAATTGCATTTTCTGGACAGATGTTGTAGCAGAATGCACAGCCCTCACACTTTTTCTCATCCACCACGTAATTTTCACCAACTTCAATCGCATCAAATCTGCAGACTTCGTGGCACATACCACATCCCGAACATAGATCCTGCCGTATTCCTGCCTTTTTTGTTGCGGTAAAATCCCCGGAGCTTAAAATTTCTGGCTTTAATAGAATGTGCAGATTTGGAGCATCGACATCGCAGTCGGCAATCACACCACCCTCAACTGCATGAACCGTTGCTGAAAACGATGTCTTCCCCGTTCCCCCTTTCCCGCTTATCACAGCCACCTGCTTCACACTATCCCCTCGTAAAGATCCACGAAAAAGCTCTTCATATCATGAAGCAGTTCTCCTCTGGAGTATTTCCTAGCTATCTCCCTGCTGAAGGGTATCTTGCCAAGGATCTCTATTCCCGTTTCCCTGCAGTATTTCTCAACACCCTCGTAGGGCAGGCCGTATTTGTTTATCACGACTCCGAATTTTCGCCCCAGATCAGATACCACCTCTGCAGCAATCTTCAGATCATGAAAGCTGAAAGGTGTTGGTTCTGCGACGAGAATAACGAAATCACTATCGTTCACACTTTCAACCATGGGACATGCAACGCCGGGTGGGGAGTCGATGATGGCATCCCTGCCCATTAATTCCTTGACCTGCTCTATCAGGAAAACGGCTGAAGCCTCACCGATTGTGAGCTCACCGTAAGTGAGTATTATGTCTGAATCAACAGTTACTATCTTTCCCGTCTGGTAGTCTGTCTCTTTCAACGCATTTTCAGGACAGAGATGTATGCATGCGCCACAACTGTGACAGAGCTCTGGCAGAGGATATGCCCTGTCGATGACGTATATTGCATTGAACTGGCAGATGTCCTTGCAGAGACCACAGGCATTGCAGTCATCTGTCACAACAGGAACCTTTCTGTAGGCCGTCTTCTCTTTTTTCTCTCCCTTGATGAAAATGTGGTCATTCGGCTCTTCAACGTCAAGATCAAAAAGATTAACAGAATTAAACACTGCGAGATTAACTGCAACGGTCGTTTTTCCCGTTCCACCTTTACCGGATGCAACAGCGATTCTCATATCTCCTCCACTATAAAATCATCCCCGCTTCTTTTAACCCTCACCCGAATTTCCCTGCTGCCGTCAAAACCTCTTTTTCTGAGCTCCTGAAAGTTGGCCTTTTTCAGAAATTCAAGAAGAAAATCGAGTTCCCTCTCCATTTCTCCTGTTTTATCCTCCTCCCTGAGCAGATTGCGAACGAGCCTTTCGTACCTTTTCTTTGCTTCTGTTTCGATGCAGTGTCCCTTGAGGTGGATCACTATCTCCATCTACCTCCTCCCTTCCTGCCCTGCCCCATTTCTCCAGTCCCTCTTCCCTTACCTCCTCCCATACCTCTGGAAGGGGATGCAATCTCTTCGAGTTCTCCATTCATGAATCTCTCTATCGCTTCTCCGACTTTCAATCCATCGGCTCTGAAAATTCCAATACCTGCCGACTTCAAAACGTTCATGGCTTTTGGTCCCACATTACCGGTCAGAATCGCCTCAACCCTTCTATCAACAAGAATCTGTGAGGCTGCAATCCCTGCACCACTTGGTTGAGATGCTGCAGTATTCTCCACAATCTCGACGTCTTTTATCTCGCCATCGTAGTCGACTATGGTAAAGGTAACAGCCCTCCCGAACTGGGGGGTTATGGTATCCTCAACTCCCCCTCTCCGTGTTGTTGCCGCAATTCTCATGATCATACTTTTCCTGTGCTGTATATAACTTTTCGGGAAACCTAAAAAGATCAGTGAGTGCAGCCCATGGATTCATCCGCTTCCAAAAGCTTTCCGGCCAAAAACTGATCAATTGCCTCCTTAACCGTACCGCTCGCACCCATGTATACCTTTATTCCAAAAGTTCTGAACATGGCTATAGCCCTTGCACCCATACCACTGCAGATTACGACATCAGCTCCAGCAGCCTTTATCAGTTCTGGAGGTCTCCCCATTCCGCCAAAGTGCTCGCTTGTATTCCTGATCACTGATATCTCCCCTGTTTCTGTGTCATAGATTGTGAAACTCTCCGCCCTGCCAAAATGATCGCAAACGTAGTCGTCCAGTCCTCCTCTGTAGGTTGGTATGCACACCTTCATATAACAGGGATCACTTGACGATTTTTAGGTTTTTCTAAAAATGTTGTTCGTCAGCTAATCAGAACCTTTTCCACACCGTCAACCCTGAGAATTTCATCGACAACCCTGCCGGGAATTTTGGTCTCGGTGACAATGGTCAGTTTTGACTCCACACTTAGCTCCGGATCCTCGGCAAGAATGTATCTTATGGAAATCCCCTCCCTCGCAAGTGCGGATGACACTCCTGCAACTATCCCTACCTTGTGACTTTCCGCATAAACCTCAACAACTCCGAATCCCAGAAGTCTCGCAACCTCTGCTATGTTTGCAACAGGCTTCAAGGCTGAAAATACCTTTCTTAATTCATCATCACCCTCAATATTCTGGATGGCAGCCAGAACGACCTTTCTGTCAACTCCTATTGCATCGGCTATTTTTGTTGGTACGAGCTCAATGTCCCCGCAGTACGCCTTTCCGTCTCTCACGGCGATACCCAGTCTGAGAAACTCTCTGGCTACAGCAATTTGAGATGGATAATTTTCGAACTTTTCAGCAACTTTTTTCCACATGACCGTACTTAGACTTCCAAGTATTAAACTTTATATCCTGCTATATTATTGTAGACTGGTGCTGGAGGTAAGTGGAATATCCAAAAAATATGGCGATTTCTTGGCCTTGAAGGATCTGAGCTTCACGGTGGAGAGAGGAGAGGTACTGGGGATTATAGGCGAGAACGGTGCAGGAAAATCAACGACACTCAAGATTCTGGCTGGATTGATCGATCCTGACAGCGGTGAGGTGAGGTACTTTGGAAAAAGGATTGACAATGATGTAAAAAGAAGACTGAGCTATCTTCCTGAAATTGACGCCCTTTACGATAACATGTTTGTTTCCGAGTACCTACGTTTTTTTGCGGATATATATGGTGTTGAGAACCCGGATAGGAAAATTCAGGAACTGATGGAAAAACTCAGTCTTCAGGACAGATTGATTGGGAATCTATCCAAGGGGATGAGGAGGAAAGTTTCAATCGCAAGAACGCTGATTCACAATCCAGATGTGCTGATTTACGACGAGCCAACGGGTGGACTCGATCCGAGCACGTCCCTGATGGTGGCAAATTTAATGAGAGAGCTGGCGGAGAGTGGAAAAATAATTGTGTTTTCAGCTCACAATATGTTTTATGTTGAAAAGATAGCGGATAAGGTTATCATAATGAAAGGAGGCCGGGCGCTCTATTACGGCGGTCTTCGGGAGCTGATGGGGAGGAGTGCATACATCATCGAATTCACGATTGACGGGAGAAGGAAATCTTTAGAAGTCTCCGAAGTTGATGAACTCGTGAAAACTGTGGAGAAAATTAGGCAGGAGGGTGGTACGATTCTGGAGATAGACAGAGAGGTGCCGAGACTTGAGAACGTTTATTTCGCTCTCATGTCGGGTAATTTCAAAAATGTGAGAAAAGTTTATTAATGATAATTTACTTTACATTCTTTGGGGGTGATAGCCAGAAAGGGCTAATACTTGGTTGTTGGCTCGATTTCGCCGACTATGTTCTTCTTTACCATTTCTTTTGCCTCCTCCATACTGTAGTTTCCGAGCAGCCACATCAGTTTTATAAGGGCCACTTCCGGCAGCATATCTTCCCCCTCAATCACACCGGCTCTTATCAGATCTCTTCCGGTGTCGTAAACCCTGTCACAGACCCTTCCCCACAAACACTGGGAGGTCATGACAACCACAGAGTCCTCGCAAATTCGCCTCAATGTCTCCATCCAGTCAGTCGAAACGTGACCAAGACCCGTCCCCTCAATTACAAAACCCCTGAAACCCCTGGAGTGGTAGTATTCGAGAATGTCACTCCTCAAACCGGGGAAGAATTTTATGAGTACGACTTTCTCCTCCAGCCTGTCCATCAGATTGAGCTCCCTTTCATTCCTTCTGAACCTCCACGAAATCCATTCGACATTCAGAGATGGGTACTCCACTCTGGCAATTGGTCTGATGTTGATCGACTGAAACGCATCTCTTCTTGAGGTGTGATTTTTTCTCACCTTCACACCCCTGTGGACATAGCAGAAGTCATCGCTTGTGGATCCATGCATTGTGACAACAACCTCTCCCAGGTCTTCACTCGCAACCCTTGCAGCGCAGAGAAGATTCATTGCTGCATCACTGCTCGGCCTGTCCGAGCTTCTCTGTGCACCTACGAATACAACTGGTTTGGGGGTTGAGATCATGAAGGAAAGCGCAGCGGATGAGTAGTGCATCGTGTCGGTTCCATGTGTGATTATGACTCCATCATGTTTTTTCAGCGCATCGTAAACGTGTCTGGCAAGCTCAATCCAGTTCTGGGGCTTCATGTTTTCGCTCAGTATATTGTAGAGCAGCTCTGCGTCGACGTTACAGATTTCGGTCAGTTCTGGAACCTCGGAAGCAATTTCCTCAGCGGAGAACTGGCTGGTTACTGCACCGGTTCGGTAATCAACCTTGCTTGCTATGGTACCTCCCGTGGAAATAATTTTCAGGTTGGGTAATCCCTCCTTTCTGGCGAGTTGGGGAATTTCTACCTCGAATCTCTCCTCATCCAGTACTTCGAGAAGCTCGTATTCTTTGAATCCGATGTTATAACCGTTGTCAAGCTTTAATACGAAATTTCCGGTGAAGGACGGCATTGCTATGCCCTCAAAAACCCTTCCCTTGGCTTTAATCCTCACCCTCCTGCCCTCAAGCATGGAAATTCACCTCCAGCTTCTCCGCCTCCTGGTAAAGCATTCTCAAGCTAAGACCTATTCTTCCCCTCAGATTTCTGATTTTAGCTCTTCTATCTTTGAGTTCACTTTTTCTGGCAGTTATCATTCTCCTTACCTCCTCCAAGGCGGTGCCACCAGTATTCTTTCTCCTCTCCACAGCCTTCCCGATATTCATGGCTTCGTCAATATCGTCGTCATTTATTTTTATACTGTAGCCCATTTCCCTGGCCAGGGACTCAATATCTTTCCCGGTAGGTTTTTGCACCCCTCTGGCAGCCAGCTTTCCAATGATGCGGTGTGAGATTCTGAAAGGAATGTTGTATTTCATTACCAGCATGTCAGCGAGTTCCGTGGCTGTTGCAAATCCCTTTGAAGCTTTCTTCTCAATAACATCCTTCTTAAATCTGATTTTTTCGAACATCGCTGCAAGAACCTCACTTGCCGTTTCAGCCCTTTTCAGCGAGTCGTAGAGAATGGCATTCATTTCCTGAAAGTCTCTGTTGTAGCTGAACGGCATGGCTTTGTATATGCTCATTGTGGCCGTGAGATTTCCAATCATCCGTCCAGCATTGGCTCTCAGCAGTTCGGCAATGTCGGGATTCTTTTTTTGTGGCATGATGGATGATGTGGAAGCGAATTCATCTGGCAAATCAATAAAGTCAAATTCGGAAGAGAAAAGAACGATCTCTTCGGCGATTCTGCTAATGGACAGCATCAGGGATGCACACACATACACAGCGTCTATTATGAAATCTCTCGAAGAAACAGCGTCTTCTGAGTTCTCAACAACCCCGTCGAATCCGAGGAGTCTTGCAGAGTAATGTCTGTCGAGAATATAGCCGGTTGATGCAAATGCTGCTGAACCGAGAGGTGACCTGTTCGCCCTCTTGAACGCTTCCAGAGCTCTATCAAAATCCCTTGAAAGCATATCATGGTAGGCAATCAGGTGGTGAGATAGTCTGGTGGGCTGGGCGTACTGCAGGTGGGTGAACCCCGGCATTATTGAATTGCTGTTTTCGGCCCTGTTAAGTATCACCTCCATAATCAGCAGGATGTTTTCGGCAAGGTTCAGAAGATGGTCTCTCGCAAACAGTCTGAGACACGTGGCAACCTCATCATTTCTACTCCTTCCCGTGTGCATCTTCATTCCAGCAGGAGTTAATCTGGTAACCTCTGCCTCAATCGCCTCGTGGACGTCCTCGTATTTCCACTCCGTGTTGTAACCCCTATCCTTAATTTCTTTAAGAGCCTTGAGTATCTCGGCCGCCTCTGTGTCGGAGAGATAGCCTGATTTGTGAAGGGTCAGAGTGTGGGCAACATCTACGAGAATGTCATAGTAGAAAATATTTCTATCATGAGCAATTGAACTCGAAAGTTTGAGAGCGCGAGAGTCCATGCCTTTTTCCATTCTGCTATCTCTGAGCATGTGCCTAGTATTCCACTTGATTAATTAATTTTCTTGTTTCTCCCGAGATCGATGGTTTTTTGTTCTGTCAAAAACTTAAGAAAAGCTTGATGGGTAAAGGGATAATTGAATATAATCGCAAACTGACCTTGACAGACCTCAAATTGGGTTTTCGGTGGTTAAAAAGGAACGGAGAATTACAAGCTAACAGAAACCGGACGAAGGAGAACCAATAGTTTTTGATATGCTCGACTAGTAGTTCATCACCTCTCCACCGCTCAGCACCTCCCTGTCAACTCCATCGAAAAGTGGCTTCCTGTTGAGAATTCTCCCTTTCAGAGTGTATCTCAGCTCAACCTCTTCCCCCGGCTTCAGGGTCAGATTCCATGAAATGGTGGTGAATCCCGAGGATGACACCTTTGCCCCCTCTGCCTCTACATCGCCAGAACACATCTCAAACACTTTGAATTCTTTTTTGGACCTTGTGAAGTTTGATATTCTCAAAACCACTTCTTTAACACCGTCTTTCTCTGCCATTTCACGCTCGGCGTAGAGATACCCCATGATTCTGGCCACGATCTTGTCGATCTCTATCGGATCTTTCTCGAGAACTTCGCAGACTTTCTTTGCTATAAGGGGTAGAACCTTGCTTATCATTTCCTCCTTCTTTTTCTTCTTCTGCTGTCTGCTCTTTCTTTCGATGTATTCCTTCAGTTTTCTTCCTGCTTCCTGAAGCGCCAGACGAGTTTCATCCATTATCTCCGGTATTGCCGCTATGGCCTCTTTCGATTCGGATGTGTATGGAATGTTGGTCGATGCAACGTGCACGAGAATGACAGCCGGGCCCGAAGGCAGTTCACCTCTGTTTTGCATTAACCCGTAGGTTTTCCAGTTGACGTTCTCTACAGCCTTTGTTATTGCGCAGCCACCCTGCTGGTAAAGCAGAGGAATTTTGTTTGCGTATCTGAGAACCGCAACTTTTTCAGTTTTTATTTCACCACCATAGGCGATTCCAACCTCAACCAGGAAGGGATGTCCGGAATAGACTTTTGGCCGTCTGGTTACTGCAAAGACGAATTCTGGAGAATACTCAGCCATCAAACTTCGTGCAATCATCTTTTCTCCTATTGGTGAGAGACAGTCTGTTGGGGGTGGAAGGAAATCGGTGTTACGGAATGCTTCAAGAAGTTTTACAGCTTCATCCCTCCCCATCTCATGAATATTCTCGGTGCCACTGAACCCGGCCCTTCTAAGGACATCATCAGCAATTTTATCACCGACCCTCACGAATTCATCTTTCAGAAACTTCTTCAATGTTGTTGCCTTTGAAGTTTTCAGCATGTTCATCAGAGTCCCAAGCTCGATTCCATGTGGATGTGGTTTTATGGATTTGGGAGCTGCCGGAATTTCGTCAGTTACTCTGTCAAATTCGTTAATCGTCCCATCCGGCTCGACAAAGGTTATTTTGGCATGGGGATTTATGACAGACGTTTCCCTCAGGTACTCTAGTACACTCTGTTTCCTTTCA
Source organism: Archaeoglobus neptunius (assembly GCF_016757965.1). NCBI lineage: Archaea > Methanobacteriati > Methanobacteriota > Archaeoglobi > Archaeoglobales > Archaeoglobaceae > Archaeoglobus > Archaeoglobus neptunius. The sequence goes on from NZ_JAEKIW010000005.1 coordinate 56,007, forward strand.
CGAACGTAGCTTCCCGCAATTTCAAGCTCGATTTTCGTTCCACTGGGCATGTACCAGTCCTCTTCAACCACCTCGACGATTTCGGGCTCGTTCTTCTTTGTGTTGATGTAAAGGACCATTTTCGTAGCCTTTTCATCTCGGACAGTTTTTGAAACGACCACCGCCGGTTTTCCAGTTGTGAGCTGAGCGTACAGCACTGCTGCAGAAATCCCAATTCCTTGCTGACCTCTGCTCTGCCTTATTTCGTGGAATCTCGAACCATAAAGCAGCTTTCCGAAAACTCGTGGAATCTGCTCTCTCTCAATCCCGGGCCCATTGTCCTCGACGGTGACCTTGAAGTGGTTGTCAACCTTTGTTATCCTCACAAAAATGTCAGGGAGAATTCCGGCCTCTTCGCAGGCGTCGAGAGCGTTATCTACGGCCTCTTTCACAACAGTTATGATTGCCTTCGACGGGTTCGCATATCCGAGGATGTGTCTATTCTTTTCAAAGAACTCTGCAACGCTTATCTCTCTGTGTTTACCACCCTCACTCATATCTCAGCTCCAACCACTGTTTGAGTCTTTGTAACACCCTCAATCGTTCTTATCTCGTCAACCAGCCTGTTGAGATCGGAAAGGCTCTTGGTGTCTATTATGACAACGAAGTCAAACTCTCCAAAAACGTGATAGACCTCTCTCACATCCTTCTTGTTCTTGATTTTGAGATAGACATCTTTCTCCTTTCCCGGAGCGACATTGACCATCGTTACTCCTATTACCATGAAATTCCGTGTATTTCATGATTTAATAGTTTTTCCATCGAGTCCAGTTCATTCGGGTAATTAAAATCTAATTTCAGCAGGCAAATCAACCCTTCTCTCCATCTGGCTCGATCATGGGGCGGTTTGGTTTGAGTAACCTTTTTATCTTCCAAAGCAAAATTAACGTGATGAACACGGGAGAGATCCGCATCGAAATTGAATATCCTGTTTTCAGGAAGATCAAAGGAGAAAAAGATGTAAGCTTAGAGGAAGTCAGAAGGATTCTATCAAAAATTAAAGGCTCTCTTGCTGAAGAAGTCCTGAAAGAGAGGGATGAGGAGTGGAGATAGCCTATTTAGATACAAGCGCTCTGGTCAAGAGATATCACAGAGAGGAGCATTCAGATACAATTGACGAGATTTTCGAAAAATCATCATCGCTATTTCTGAGCTGTCAATTGTCGAATTCACCTCGGCTTTAAGGAGGAAGGCTGACGAAAGGGTGATCAGACAAAAAGAGGTCTCTTACGTCCTTACTAAGTTTCATGAGGATCTCGCCAACTTCATCATCCTGAAATTCGATTCAAACGTCATCAGCAATGCCGTTGAGTTCGTTATGAGGCACCGCCTCAAAACTCTCGACTCTCTGCAACTGTCTTTCGCAATGAAACTCAAAGAATATGACCCTCTTTTTGTTAGTTTTGATCGAAAATTGCTTGATTGTGCGAAATTGGAGGGCTTTAGAGTTCTGGACATTTAGATCTCCCTCAGCTCCCTGAACAGCATCGACCTCGCAAACCAGACAACCATCAGCAAGCTTAAGATGGAAGCGTGCTGACACCCATTCCTCAGAGCTAAAATCATTATCACTCCCGATAATCCCAACCAGAAACAGCGGGAACAAAGTAACGGATTCATTCGGCAACTTAAACCTCTCATTCTCAAAGCTGTAAGCTTGCAAAAACTCAACCAGCTTCTTGTTCTTCAAAGCCTTCCTCCCGTTCTTCACCCCTATCCACCGAGCCTCAACCTTCCCAGCCTTTATCAGATCATCTAAGGAAAAACAGAATCTTGTTACTGTTATCACGATCTTACCTGCAGAGAAAATGTTTAAGGAGTGTAACCGAATATGGGAAAACCCTGTTGGAACTACCGGCTTGTAGTCAAGCAGTAGCCCAACTCTAACCTGTTCGCGAAGCTATCCATATGTCATAGTTCCCGAATCTGTCGGTTGTAAAGGCAACCTTCTTACCATCTGGACTGAAAATCGGAAGCATGTCATGTCTGCTTTTCGTAAGTTCAATCTCCTCCTTAGAGTTCAGACACAAAAGGGTCACGTTGAAGCCGTAATCATGGGCCAATAAAGCGTCATATAGCGTGTAATGTCCAACTCTCTCGGCAATGGTCTTCTGCTCTCTGCTCTCCACATTCGCGCAGTAGAGGGCGGAATTATTGAGGAAACACAGCTCACTTTCTGATCTCCACTCAGGCTGCACTCCGCTGCCGATCCTTCTCTTCCCGCTACCATCGGCATTCATCACCCATATCCCCCTTTTACCCGATATTTTCGCAGAGAAGGCTATTTTGCTCCCATCCGGGCTCCACTTCGGGTTCAGATTTTTGCCGTTCATTTCAAAGCACTCCGTAACTCTTGTTTCGTAGTCCATAACGCAGATATCTGAGCTATCGTTGTGAATTGAAACAAACACTATCTTTTTGCCGTCAGGACTGAACTTGCCGTCGAGAAAGGTGCCATTTTTTGTAAGCCGTTCTCTGGTTTTGCTGTTTAAGTCAAAAACCCAGACTTGGTTCCCGGAGTTATATACATCTTGCTGCTGTCCGGGCTCCAAGAGATGAAGAACTCGTTCTGAGGGGGGATGTGACGGGTGTAAATTCAGCGTTTTGAAATGCCTTGCAGCTGTCTGGAAGGTGTGAACTGCAAATGGCCAAAGCCAGTCCAAATACGCTTATAGCAGTTACGATTGCCAATAAGTTTCTCTTCAACATAAACGCCACCTATAATTTACTGCTTACAGTTTCACCTCCAAAGAAAGCCCAGCAATCGCAAAATAAATCTACGAAACACTCTGGAATATCCTCCACATCAAACCTTTTTGAGGTTGAAGTGAGCGTCCAAAATGCTGTGGGTGTATTTATCATGCTAAATGTTGGTGTGTTACAATTTAAAAATATTGTGCTTTGTTAGACTTTGGGATAAACCAATCTCACTACGAATATGTTTGCAATGGTGTAAAACAGGGCAGTTCGGTTTGTTTATCAGGTACATTGGCTGGAGATCGTCGTCAGGGATTAGGAGAATTTTTGTCCCAAACTACCATGTTATCACGTCCTATCTTGGAATCCCACACAACTCTTTTTTCGAAAAAGGAATTATTTAGAATCGACAATTATAATGGGCCCGGAGGGATTCGAACCCTCGACCGCCCGGTTATGAGCCGGGCGCTCTGACCTGGCTAAGCTACGGGCCCACCTGTTTCAATGTTCAGTTATGGGTTTATTTGTTTTTTGCTTACCGGTATGCGGGGGGAGGGATTCGAACCCTCGAACCCCTGCGGGACTGGACCCTAAATCCAGCGCCTTTGACCGCTCGGCAACCCCCGCTCTTTCGGTCTGTGTGTGCTTATTTTTATAAATTTTACATTGTTTTTGAGCTTTTTGGTAACTGGGAAATCTTTTATACCTTCTTTAACCCTCACCAGATATGGACAGCAGGAAACTGAGCTTGATGATGTTTGCGGGATTCATGGTTTTAGTTATTTTCGCCCTGTATCATTTTGCGTCTCCTTACAAAACACCCTCAGATTTGATTAAAATGGAAAGTGCCGAAAATGTACAGGTTGTGGGTAAAATTGCTGATGTCAGAGCCAATGGTCACGAAACCAGGTTTGTCCTCACAGATGGTAAAAATGAAATTGATGTAGTATATCAGGGGGAAGTGCAGAAGTACGATACTGAGGTTGTTGTTGTTGGTGATTGGAAAAATGGCGTTTTAATAGCCAAGGAAATTCTGAGGAAGTGCCATACAGAATACACAGGTGGTTAGTTGGAGCTGGGAAACTTTCTTCTGCTCTTGTCATTTTTAACGTGCATTGCATCATCGCTTCTGTTTTACGGGAGAAGACGCCTTGTTATAGCCGAAAATTTGCTTTACGCATCATTATCCTTCCTGCTTGCATCTCTTGTTCTGCTCATATATTACTTTGTGACCGACAATTTTCAGATTTGGTATGTTTATGCGAACTCGGATGCAGGGATGCCCCTTATTTACAAAATAAGTGCGGCCTGGGCTGGAAAGGAGGGCAGTCTACTTTTATGGGCTTTCTTCAATCTGTTTCTCCTCTCCATATATCTAAATTCGGGTAAAAAAGACGACTCAAAAGCAATCACGGCCTTTATCGTGACGGTATTCTCGGCCTATCTCTTGCTGATACTTTTTCTCGTGTCAAATCCTTTCGCAACTCTATCCTATGTTCCTTCTAACGGTTATGGACTGAATCCACTTCTGAGAACAATTGAGATGGCTGTGCATCCTCCAGTAGTTTTTCTGGCATATTCTCTCTCAACTCTACTCTTCGCAATCCACCTTTCGAATGCTGAAAAGTCCTACATCGTAAGCCGGGTCACGTGGCTTACCTTAACTCTGGGCATAGTTATTGGAGGGATATGGGCTTATAGGACTCTCGGCTGGGGAGGGTTCTGGGGTTGGGATCCAGTTGAGAATGCGTCTCTCCTGCCCTGGTTAACTCTGACTCTGTATTTTCACGTCAAAAAGAACAGGGAATTTTTTGCATATGCCACATTCACTCTGGTTTTGCTTGCTACTTTCATTACAAGGAGCGGCATCATAAGTTCTGTTCACAGCTTTGGCGGGGAGTATTCAGATTACTTCTATGTTGTCCCGTTTACCGCATCTCTAGTACCCGTCATTCGAAGAGCGATGAGATTCGGTGAATTAAAGAGTGTTTGCTTTTCTCAGCTTCCTGTAGCATTTTCAGCAATGCTTATTGTGGTTTTGCTCGGTACGCTGGCAAATCTTATCGTTAAAGTGGAGAAAGCTTACTACCTGGTGACGTTCCTTCCAATTTTCGCTGTGCTGGCATCTGTCGCTGCTTTGAAAATCAGAAATATGGACACTGCTCGAAAAATGCTTCACTTTGGTATGATACTTCTTTTTGTTGGTTCAGCTTCGGTCTGGCTTTTTGAGCAGCACGAAACGGTAAATCTGGGTAAAAACACTGAGTTCAAGCTCATGGATATGTGGATTGGAGAAGATGCTGAAAAATTTACGGTTTATTCTAAAATTTCCACACCTTATGGCGAGATTACTCCGAAAGTGTTGATATACAAAATTGATAGAGAAGATAGACGGGTTTCAACAGTCAGTGTCATCAGCTATCCCTGGATGGATCACTATTTTGCCATCACATCTTTCGATTTGAAGTCGGGCAGTGTGACCATCGAGTACTACCGTGTACCGTTGATTTTGGCGGTCTGGGTTGGCTCGGCACTCATGATTGCGGGAGAGATGTTCAGATTGAGAGGTCGTGGTTGATTGCGTCAGATGTGACAACAAAGTTTTTAAATTGGGAGTCGAAGTGAGGACATGGGTAAGACAGGCAGTGTAACGTGGGTTAAGATAAAGAAGAGAAACAGTAATGAGTACAGGCTCGTTCCCACAAAGTGGCAGGACTACAAGAAGCCTGGACCGAACCAGAAGTATACATCTGATGGCAAAAAGAGGAGAAGGATAAAGAGATCCCAGAAATCCATCCTTGGAGTGCGGAGTTAAATTTACGTTTTAAATGCTGCCAGGTAGTGGAAAGGCAGCTCCTCAAACTTAACCATTTTGTAGCCCGATAAGTCTGTTATCTCTTCTAGGCTCAGTCTTTCGTTTACCGGTGGTCCAAACTCCGTCTCCTCTTTTTTCCATTCTGCAACAACGACGTAGTCTGCTCTGCTCCCCCATTCAAGGTATTCCTGCGGGTTTTCCATTTCATGGAGAACGTTTGAAAACAGAACAAGGTCAATGTGAAAGTCTATCTCAGGTGGCTTTTCTGAAACTATTATTCCAACATTCAGCACCTTCTCATCTTCAATCCTTTTTCTCAATTTTTCGGCCATTTTTACGTTGATCTCAACAGCATATACTTTTTTGAACATTTTTGCAAGTGGCACTGTGAGATAACCTGTACCAGCCCCGATATCGAACGCAATATTTTTTCGAAGCCCCTCGATGTCGTCAATGAATTTCATTACTCTGTCTGGAGGAAATACTTTTTTTCGCCATTCTGACTCCAGGATATGGGCTTTTTCGGGGTCGAAGATGTGAGGCATTCGTTCACATCTTTATGGCTGAACTTTAATTTTTCCCCAGTTTTCAACATTTTTGATTATTAGGAATAGTTGAAAGGTATTTAAAGTGCATGCTTTCAAAATAATTCGGTAAGGTTAAATTAAGTAAAAATCAGGGATCACATGCTTCTGTCCAGAATGTACGGGGATGTCGAAGCGGTTAGGGTTGGCACTGAGGTTCGGGGGAGAGTTTTTCACTGGGTTTATCTCTACCACTACAGAGGTCTTCTCTTCGATACCGGCTGTGTCAACACCGCACTGGAGGTTTTTCAGCATTTCAGGGAAAGGGAAATAAAGGCTGTACTCATTACACACCACCATGAGGATCACATAGGAGCTGTCAGCCTTTTCAGGAACATTACTGAGGTGTATGTCCCACCGGATTCGGTTGAAATACTCAAAAATCCGCCCGACATTCCGGAGTACAGAAAGATAAGCTGGGGTCAGCCCGAGAGCATCGTGGATGTGAAGGTTGCTGGAGAAAAGATGGTTTTTGATGGACTGGAAGTTCTGATGATTAAAACTCCCGGTCACAGTTTTGACCATGTTAGTTATCTTGTTGATGACAAGCTTTTCTGCAGTGATCTGGTGATCAACACCGCCCAGATGGTCTGCATGAGGGAGGAGGATTTGCTCGAAACCATCGCATCCATTGAGTGGGTTTTGGAATACGATTTTTCCCGTGCGTACACAGGTGTTGGGGTTTCAACGAGAGAGGAAGTTGAGGAGTATGTGGATTATCTCAGAGGTTTGAAGGCGAGGGCCGAGGAACTTTATGCGTCTGGCAGGGGTATCGATGATATTGTTAATGCAATCTTCCCCAGTCCTTCTCAAAAGGCAATTTTAATGGAATTTGTCAGCGAAAAAGAGTGGGCGAGAGAAAACATGGTGAAATCACTTCTCGGTTTGCCCAGAGAGTGATGAGTCGAGCATAAATGCATAGAGGAGAGGAAGTGCGATTGTTGCATCACAGTAGACTGTAACAGCTTTCGCATCTGGCTTAAGCTTGCACCAGCTTTTGGCTTCCTCAAGTGTTGCACCGCTAAGGCCACCCCACTGTGGAGAATCCGTGGTGATCTGCACCGCATAATCAAAGCCATCGGCCAGAAGCATGGCCTGAAGGGTGAAATTTTTTGGAACACCCCCTCCAACAATAATCACACCCATCCTCCTTTTCTGGAAGCAGAGGTCTATCATTCTGTTTACATCTCTAAAAAAATCTATCTGCAGGTCTTTTCTGTATATTGAGACATGCAGGCCGGCTATCGAGTCGTGGAGGGTGGGACAGAAAATAGGAATTTTCTTCTCCCAGGCTATTCTGAGAAAAGAACTGCTGTCGTCAAGTCTTTTTCCAATTTCCCACAGAAATTCGTAACTCGTGTAAGTTCCATCAAGCTCGGTGATAACCCCTGAAAGGAATTCCTCAATTTTCTCAAAAGCCTCCTGAGCTATGAACACGTCGTAAATTCTGTTTATGTTTCTTTCAGCCAGTTCCAGGTCATTGGCGTATGAGGAGCCGATCTCATGGCCAAGCCCCAGAGATTCAGAAATCTCATGCACGATATTTGCCCCGGTTGTTACAAGGCAGTTTACGAACCCATTTTTGAGCATTCCTGCTATTATATTTCTCATACCGGCAGGAACCATCGCCCCTGCAACAGTCATAAAAACGAAGGTGTCGTTTTTTATCATCTCATTGCAAACCTGTGCGGCTTCACCAAGCCTTCTTGCATTGAATCCGGTTCTTTTCATCATTTCTATTAGTTCTGAAACTCTGATTCCCCCTCTGATTTCCGGACTCTGAACTTTCATGAATCTGCATTTCGGCAAGGGTTTAAAGTTCTTTCAAAAGGCATATATACCAGCCAATAAACAACCTCTTGATGAAGGTACTGGTTAGCCCCATGAGTATTGCTGAAGCTGTTGAGGCCATTGAGGGTGGGGCAGACATTATTGACGTGAAAAACCCCGCCGAAGGGTCTCTTGGAGCGAATTTTCCCTGGGTAATCAAAGAAATCTCTGAGCTCGCCAAAAAACATGGTAAGGAGATCAGCGCAACAACCGGGGACATGCCATACAAACCGGGTACAGCGAGCCTTGCTGCATTGGGTGCTGCTGTTGCAGGGGCGGACTACATTAAAGTTGGACTCTATGGAGTTAGAAACGCAGAAGAAGCCTATGAAATGATGATTGCGGTGACGAAGGCCGTGAAGGAGTACAATCCCGATAAAAAAGTTGTTGCCGCAGGGTATGGGGATTTCTATCGGATCAACTCCGTGAATCCACTGGAACTTCCCGATGTGGTTTCAAAGGCTGGAGCGGATATTGTGATGGTGGATACGGCAATAAAGGATGGCACATCTCTTTTCGACCACATGAAGGTGGAGGATGTTAGAAAGTTCATTGGGCTGGCAAAGGACAGCGGTTTGATGGTTGCGTTAGCGGGGAACATCGGCTGGCATCACATAGACCTCCTGAAGGAACTTTCACCGGATATAATAGGCGTGAGGTCAATAGTCTGTGAGAGGGACAGGAACTCGATGATAAAAAGGGAATTCGTTGTAAAGCTCATGGAAGCTGTGCACGGGTAGAGCAGAGCTTCAGAAGCTCACTCTCCCCCTCTCTTGTTCCCTTTGCAATGAGTAAATCACCGCTGAAAATCTTGGTGTTGGCAGTGGGTTTTGTAATCCAGTCATTTTTCCTCTTTATGGCAATTACGTGCATGCCTGTGTTGCTCTCAACTCTTGCCTCTCCAAGTGTTTTTCCATGCAGCGGGGAGTTTTCCGAAACCGTTACCAGCGTGAGCACCTCGTCTGTCTCTCTCATTGCCGCTTTGAAGATCGCTGGAACATCCATTTTGTCCAGTAAAATCTCCGATATGTCTCTTGCTGCATCTGCTATCTGTTCCGAGGAGTAGGCTATTTCGATAATGGACATGAGCGGTTTGAGCTGCTCTCTGTCGAAATATTTGCTGCAAAGCAGGATGTTTCTCTGAATTTCAAACTTCATATTGTCTATTATCTCTTCCAGATAAACTACCTCAAGGGCGATTTCATCATTTCCGTAAATTAAGGAGGAGTAGGCAAGGTCTATTGCGAGTTCGGATAGGTTTTTCATCTCTATAACCATATCAACAGCCCTGTCCAGCTCCTCAATCTGTATATCCTGCGGTTCCGGTGTTGCTGGCACAGGTTTACCCGTTACGTATTCGTAGAACTTCGGAACTGCAGAAGGATCACCTCTTGCAAAAATCAGGTCTTCCTTGTAAACGATCGTGTCTCTATCGGGATTGAAAATCCAGCTAAATCCCCTTTTTATCGCTATGATCCTCATACCTGTTTTGGTATGCAGTTTTAACTCGCCAAGTGTCTTCCCAGTTATGTCCGAATCCTCCGGAACCCTAACTCTAACCACCGTCTCCTCGGAGTGGTAGAGTATCAGCTTCACTATTTCCTCGGAAAGCTTGAAGCCCCTTAAAACGAGTGATGAGATATCTCCTGCAGCACTGCTTATCTTCTGTCCTGCATTGGCGATTGTGAGTATTGACGAAACCTTTTCTGCATCCTCCACCCTTCTTGCTGCAAGAACCGAAACGACCCGTATCTGCTTGAGCAGGTCAAGAACTCTCGATTCCAGCTCAAGAACTTCCTCAGCAATATCCTCGTTGTTGTAAAGAATTGCAGAATATGCGAGATCGACCATAAGTTCTGTTGTGTCTTTAATGTCCACAAGCAGATCTTTAACTGTTCGAGGCATTTCAATTCCTATTAAATTCTTATCCTATATTAATCTTCTTCAACCACCTCAAGTTCAACTTCTTTGCCGCTTCTGTCGTAACACTTCCAGTTGTTCTCTCCGTATGGATAGCAGACAATTATGTGGTATTTTCCAAATCTGGTGAACAGCGACATATCCTCATCCGATGGTCTGCAACTCGGCGATGGATGGCTGTGAACCGTTCCAAAAACCCTCATACCTATCGGAAGCATGTCGAGATGTATGACCGCAGAGACCGAGCCTGAAACAAAAGGGAGGAAGATGAGTTCGCTCATCACTCCTTTGCTGCCACCGAGCAATGCTATGAACTCGTCCGGGTGGGAACTTTTCGCTGCTTCGAGTATTGTCCTTAACAATTCTTTTGAGATCTTCATAGGAACTCTCTCGGATCTGCGATGACACCTTTTACAGCGCTTGCTGCCGCGGTTGCCGGGGATGAGAGGTAGATGTACGCATTTGGGTTTCCCATTCGTCCTTTGAAGTTTCTGTTCTGTGTTGAAATGCAAACTTCCCCATCAGCCAGAATTCCTTGGTGGATGCCAACACAAGGACCGCATCCGGGGGAGAGCACCATACCGCCCGCTTCAACAAAAATTCTGAGCAGCCCCATCTCCATTGCCTTCAGATAGACTCTTCTGCTGGCCGGGACAACGATGAGTCTCACACCATCCTTTACCTTTCTCCCTTTGAGGATCCTGGCCGCTATCTCCAGATCGGAAAGTCTACCATTTGTACAGGTACCTATATAGACCTGATTGACTTCCGTACCCTCCACATCCTCTATCTCCGCAACGTTGTCAACGTTGTGCGGTTTGGATACCATCGGGGCGAGGTTGGACACGTCAACGGTTATTTCTCTCTCGTATTCGGCATCCTCATCGGCAAAAATCTCTCTGAAATCCTGCTCTCTTCCAAGTTCCGCCAGAAATTGTCTTGTTCTTTCATCACTCTCAAAAAGTCCTGCCTTGGCACCGCATTCAACCGCCATGTTGGAGATTGTTAGCCTTTCTTCAACACTCATTCTCTCAGCACACGCTCCATGAAATTCCAGTGCTTTGTACGTCGCTCCACTAACACCAAGATCGCCAATAAGCTTCAGAATAACGTCTTTAGCGTAAACGCCCTTCGGAAAGTAGCCGACAAGCTCGATCCGGAAAGACTCCGGAACCCTGAACCAGTTTTTACCCAGTGCGATGGCGATAGCAACATCGGTGGATCCCATTCCTGTTGAAAACGCCCCAATTCCGCCATATGTGCATGTGTGACTGTCAGCCCCAACCGCAAGGTCGCCCGGCTTAACGTACCTCTCAACCATTAACTGGTGGATGATTCCCTCTCCAGGTGGGTTGAAATCCGCCCCAATCTTCTTTGCAAACTCGAATATTAGCTTCTGGTCGTTGCTCAGTTCTTTCCTTGGAGAGGGTGCTGCATGATCGACGAAGAAGTGCGCCCTTTCTGCTGCTTTGATCTCGGTTCCCAGTTCCGCAAGCTGTCTTATTGCCAGAGGAGCGGTCCCGTCCTGGAGAGCTATCTGGTTGATCTCAGCAACCACAAGATCGCCAGCATAAGCATCGCTTTTTGATTTTTCACTGAGTATCTTTTCCGCAATAGTTTTGCCCATACATTAAAATCAATTCATGGCTTTTTAATCTTTTGAGTTGGAGGCAAACTTTATAGGGTTTCGTGAGTTGAGTAAATTATGAGACATCCAAGAGTTGCTGGTAGCTTTTATCCCTCAAACAGACAGTCACTGATAGCGATGCTGGAGGAGTACACATCACCCTCCAAGGACGAAAGAGTGGTTTCATGTGTTTCCCCGCACGCAGGCTACGTATATTCTGGCAGAACGGCAGGAAGGGTCCATTCTCTTCTCCCCGATGCGGAGACTTTTGTAATACTCGGACCGAACCACACGGGTATGGGGTTGCCGGTCGCAGTTTCGAAGGATACCTGGCTTACCCCCCTGGGGGAGGTTGAGGTTGATGAGGATTTCATAGAGGCGATGCCGGGAATAATCATTGATGTTGACGAGACGGCTCACAGATACGAGCACTCCCTTGAGGTTCAGGTTCCGTTTCTGCAGTTTCTGCACGATAACTTCAAAATTGTTCCCATCTGTCTTGGATTGCAGGATGAAGAAACGGCCAGAGAGGTGGCGGAAGAGATAAGTGCGGCGGAAGAGGAAACAGGTAGAAAAATTGTTGTTATCGCATCCTCGGACATGCATCACTATTTGCCGGATGAGGAGTGCAGAAGACTTGATGAAAAGGTGATCGACGCAATACTTTCGATGGATGTTGGGAAGTACTACGATACAATCTATCGACTTCAGGCAAGTGTTTGTGGTTATGGCTGCATAGCTGTGGCAATGAACTATGCACTGAAAAAGGGGGCAAAAGCCGAGCTTGTGGACTACTCAACGAGCGGTGACGTTGCAGACAGAAACCAGGTTGTTGGTTATGCCGGGATAGTATTCAGGGTGTAAATTTTATCAGTGCCATTCAACTACTTTAAATTACGAATTTCGAACAAAAAACTTATATAACTGGAAAAGTAGTTTTTATTATGAGCGATGCGAAGCAGCTCGTGCTCGAAGCGATGAAGAAGGCTGGAAAACCTGTAAGACCGGGTGAGATAGCCAAGGAGACCGGACTAGACAGCAAGGAGGTGTCGAAAATTATAAAGGAACTCAAAAAAGAAGGTCTGGTCCACTCTCCTAAAAGATGCTATTATGCCGTTAAGGGGTGAGGTGGTATTGTGAGTACGGATGAGAATTTAAGAAACGCATATGCGGGGGAAAGTCAGGCAATGGTCAGGTACAAAATATTTGCGGAGATTGCGAGAAATAAGGGACTGGAAGGTGTGGCAAGAGTATTTGAAGCAGCTTCCTTTTCAGAATTTATCCATGCCAAAAACCATTTGAGGGTTCTGGAGGACTTGAACGACGTTAAAAAGAATCTGGAAACAGCACATGCAGGAGAAACCTATGAGATTACGGAGATGTATCCAAAATTTTACGAGGAGGCTTTGAAGGAAGGGAACAAAAGGGCGACGTCAAGCATAAGGTGGGCTCTTGAAACGGAGAAAGTTCATGCAGAAATATTTAAAAAACTGATAGAGAGCGGAGAGGACTTTGAAGGCAAAATTTATGTCTGTCCTGTCTGCGGGTACGCAATGGAGGGCGAGCCACCGGAAACCTGTCCGCTGTGCAACACATCTAGGGATAGATTTGTTGAATTCTAATTTTTTAAATTTTTGAATTCCAGCTCAAGCAGTTTCATCTTGATTCTTAACCCGCTGGAATATCCGCCAAGCCCGTTCTTTGCCACAACACGATGACACGGAATGATGACGGGGACGGGATTCCTTTTAACAGCCTGACCTACAGCTCGTGGTGAAGATTTCAGTTTTTCTGCAATTTCTGAGTAACTCAGTGTCTTCCCGTACGGTATTCTGGAAACCTCCTTCAGCACCTTACGGGTGAAATCCGAAACTTCAATGTTCAATGGTATCTTGAGCTTTTTTCTCGTGCCTTCGAAGTACTCCTCTATCTGGGATCTGTACTCACCGTCAGACATGTCGAAAGCGGGGGCAGCGGAAAAAAAGGATCGAATTACGGAACCATCTCTCACGACCACGTTGAAGTATATTCTGTCCCAGCAAACCGAAAAGCTCATCAGAAATCCCTGCCGGATATATCCCTCAGCCTTTTTATGCCGTCGATTTCCCGTATTATCTCCGCCACGGCTTTGGGGACGTATTTCTCCCAGTCACCACCCTCGAGCATTTTCTTCCTTATTTCTGTACCGTGGTATTCATTTCTGTTGTACATTCTTGTGTGCATGACATTGAAACCTGCCTCTTTGAAAAGTCTGTAGACAAGCGGATTGTTCGTGTACACAACATCGAAGGGCGGAACCATTGAGCATACATGAGATACCCACAGGCTGTTTCGGTAAATATCCTCAAGCGGAATAATGTAAATTTTCGTATTAACACCCAGCTCGTCCTTTATCTCATCCACAGCCCTTGAAATCATCAGAACTCTTTCGCCGGCTGTGAAGGGATTTTCAATGGAGTGGCTTTCCTGTGCGCTGCCAATCCCTATTATCAGTTCGTCCACCTCTGTGATGATGTTCCTTACAACCTCGTGATGTCCGAGATGGTAAGGCTGAAATCTGCCTACGAAGAAAGCCCTTTTCATCGTGGTCTCCGTACAGGTCTTTTTATGTCATCCTTTAGCTTTCTACCCGTTTTCCTTTCCCACTCCTCTATCGAGATTCCGTACTTTTCATGTATCGCATCCCTGTATTTCTCGGGTATAACGTTGAAGGTGCAAAACGGAATTATTCTGCCGTCAGGACTGCCGTAGTGAATTTCGCACCTTTCAACCCTGGCTATGTCGTAATTGTACAGATCCTGGAAATGCATCATTCCGATGAACAGGGATTTGAGGTGGAACTCACCAAGAGTGGAGTAATCGTGCTTCACCAGCACATCGTACAGTATTCTGGAGACGTTGAAACCTTTTGGCGCTTTTGAGCTATCAATGAACTTTCTCAAATCGATAACGTTTTTCAGTGCCTTTACGGTCTTCATTCTGCTCTTTGCAATTTCCTCTGCCTTCTCGTTCAGAAACTCAAACAAACCCTCAACATCCACAAATCTCGTGATCGGAATCAATCTGCCCCCATCTTTGAATATGTATGTTGCCATTCCACATGCAAAGTGTGTCGTCAGCTCGTACTGAGGCTCTCCGGAAATAACCTCCACGAATCTCGATATGGGTGCTACACTCGGGACAGGATAGAAGTCTTCTCTGCTTATTTCTCCGTTAGTTTGTTCTTCAATAGCCTTAATGCAGTCGGGAATTGTAATCCTGAACTCCTCTCTCTCCTTTTTCGGCATGCTGCCAACCAAGCTGACCGGCTGGAAGTTCACCCCTCTGACGATGTCTATGTTGTCAGCAGCGAATCTTATGATGTCCCCAAGCTGATGGTCGTTAACACCCTTGATTACTGTGGGGACGAGAACTATACCCAGCTGTGCCCTCCTGCAGTTTTCGAGAACTTTCGGAACTTCATGATGATTTTTCGGATTTGTTCTCTCATCCACACCGTCAAAGGAGAGGTAGACTGTATTGACACCTGCAACCCTTACTTTGAGGGCAAGGTCCTCATCCTCCGCAAGCCTCACACCATTGGTGTTGAGCTGGATGTGGTCGTAGCCTTCTTCCTTGATCACCTTTATAATTTCGATTAGATCGTCCCTCAGTGTTGGTTCACCACCCGTAAGCTGCACAGCGTTGCATCCGATAGGTTTCATGTTTTTCGCAATTCTGACCATTTGCCTAACTTGGTCAATCGTAGGCTCGTAGACATAACCGGCTCTTCTGGCATAGAAAAAGCAGTACCAGCAGGCCAGATCGCATCGATTGGTTAGTACTATGTTGAGCAGAGCGGTCTGGCTTTTGTGGTTGTTGCACAGACCGCAACTGAACGGGCAGGTCGTATTTTTTGTGATCGGAGTTGCGATTCCGTGACCGTCAGCAGCAAACCTTGCTGCTTTTTTGAACATCTCTGCGTCTCCCCAGTAGACATCGACAACTTCTCCGTGCTCGTCGCAAATTTTTCTGATCATTATCTTTCCGTTTTCCTCGTAAACCTCAGCTTCCAGGACTTTCAGACATTCAGGACAGAGAGATCTGGTTTTATAAGGAAGCCTGATATTCTTTAATTTCGATTCTGTATGCAACATTAGGATTAAAACTGTGCGCTAAGTATATCAAGTTTTCTGTATGGCGTGGGTGATAACACTTTTATTCCCAATTCTGAGACTCTGTAGAGTCTTCAATTTCGAATCCGTCCATTATGAAGTGATTATCATAATACTTTCTCAAAAGTCTTGCTGCATTGTGTCTGGCCTTTACAATGTTGCATCCAAAAAACGAGAAGAATGTCTCGACCTGCTTTCTCGTCCTCATTTCGTACTCGTTTTCGGCCGCTGTTGTAACCACAAACGGCACGTCAAACTTGTTTATCACCGTGACCTCCTCTCTCAGCCTCTCAAACAGTTGCATTCTCCGGTAACCCCTGTTTCGGATAAATTTGGCAATACCGAGCTCAATCAGAACGTCTTTTTCTGCAGCCAGCTTAATGGTTGCGTAGTCCAGCTGCCTGTCGTCGTGGTCAAGTATCATGTCAACCTTCCTCCTCATCACAGCCTCCTTGCATACGGATTCACTGCCGGTAACCCCGACGATTTTCTCTCCTTTTATTTTTTTAAGCTTCTTCCTGAGCTCGTCTGGTGTGTTAGCCTTCACAACCACTCCGCAGGAATTTGGGTCTTCTAACATGAAAACATAGCCCCTGAAACCGAGATTCATGAGGTTACGTGGAATGAACCTCAGGAAGTCGTACATAATTCCTTTGCAAGCTGAATGACGTTCTCTCTCTTTGCAGGAAATGTAACGAGCTTTACCTTGACCGCAATGGGGTCTCCTCTCTGACTCAGCACAACCTCTCCGAGATAGGCTTTCTGCTTATCAATGCGGATGTGCAAAACGTTCTGCTCGTCAACCCTGTCTTCAACGGTCTCGATGACTTCCTTGACCTGTTCCCCCAGCAGATCAAGAAAATGATTCCAGAAGATCTTTATCTCCCTGTTCCTGCTCAGCTCAACCTCGAGGTATTCTATCGGGTTTCCGTAGTGTCCTTTGGCCTTGCTCACCGCAATTTCAAATTCAAAAGGAAAAAGAGTTGCTATTGCTTCACCAACCTTATTGCGATCTTCTGTAGAGTGGACAACCGCGGATATTTTTATCCACTCTATTCTGCCCTTCATCTGTTTTTGTTCCTGAAATTGGACCTGAGGCTCGGTCTGACCTTCTCTGCTCCCCTGCCCTTTCTTCTTAGACCTCTGGCCTTTCTTCCTGCGGAGGTCAGGCCTCTGTAAACTCTCCCTCTGTGCCTGCTTATCCATGATAGCTGCCTGTCGGATCTGATTGCGGGATGATCCCTGTCCACAAGTATCACCTCGAACCACTTGTATCTCCCGTCTTCTCCGACCCAGTAGGAATTCAGAACCTCCATGTTTGGATACTTTCTGTTTGCCCTCTCTTCCGCAATCCACTGAAGGTTCTTTTTAGGTGTCCTCTTGTTAACCATCAGTCCCTTGCTCTTCCTGCCCTTGTTGGGTCTCGTTGCCCTTCTTCCACCCCTTCTCACTCTAACTCTGACCACTATGATACCTTTCTTCGCCTTGTAGCCCAGAGACCTTGCCCTGTCCAACCTGGTTGGCCTCTCTATTCTAACCACAGCCGGTTCTCTCCTCCATTTTTGCAGTCTCTGCCACATGAGCTCCCCAACGTATCCCTCATACGGCCTCTTCCAGGCTTCCCTGATGTACGCATACATTGATTTCATACTCATCACCACGCAAACTAAGCTACTGCCTCGACAACAGCAGGCTGGGTTTCAATACCTTTAGGCTCTTCAAGAAGCTCTATTTTTCTTATCTCAACCCTTCTGATCGGGTAGATGTGTTTGGCATTTTTGTAGATCTCTGCCGGAACTTTGCCCAGTACGCACTCCTGCAGAAACTGGACGAAGTTAAGCGAACTGCTCTTTTCCAGAACAATGTTTCTCATTATGGCCCTGATTGCCCTCTTCTGACTTGTCTTGCATCTTCTAATTGTGAAAACCACTGTCTTAACCCTTAGCCTGTAGCCGTCTGCTGTCGTAACATCAACAATGTCCTCTATTTTGCTCGTTCTTCTTCTGGTCAGACTGTTCAGATACTCCCTTGTGAGTTCGAACCTCCAGAATTTGGTATAGGCGTTTTCTCCAGCAACTCTGTACACTTTGAAAATTAGCTTCTTGTAGGTGTTCTGGTTTGAGTAATCGTTTGTCAGCTCGGCAAGCGTCGTTTCTACTGTCCTGCCAATGACCTTATTGGCATCATCCGCTGGAGTTTCGCCCAGCTCGGCCATTCCGAAGTACTCAGGAGCGATTAGCGTGAACCACTTTTTCATCGTCCACTTATCCTTAACTCTTGCAGCTCTTCTCTTTCTCGCCATGCTTTTGCAGTTTAGAGGGGACAATTAATAAAACTTTTGGAGACAATAAACCATGAACGCTTTACTGATGTGTGGCGGAAAAGGGACGAGGCTTGGGAGTGGAGAGAAGCCACTTTTCGAAGTATGCGGTAAAAAGCTGGTTGATCATGCAATTTACGAGTTTGACAATTTTGAGATCGTAGCTGTAACCTCTCCGAATACCCCTCAGACTGAGAAATATCTGGATGATTTTGGAATAGATTATTACAGAGCATCGGGAAAAGGCTTCATTGAAGACTACAGAGAGGCCTGCACAGAACTGTCAATTTGTGAGCCAGTTGTAGTTGCCTGCACGGATCTGATTTACTTAAAACGTGGAATTCCGGAAAAAATTGTTGAGGCTTATCTTAAATCGCCTAAAAGGGCTCTGGCTGTATATGTGGACTCCAGTCCGGCTGGGATAAACATAATTGATGCTTTTTTTATTGACGAGGAACAGGAAGAAGAGATATATATTCTCGGGAGAAACAGTATAGTTAATATAAACACAGTTGAAGACGTGAAGAGGGCTGAGGAGTTATGGACTACGATGAAAGGAGGGAGAGGCTCGCAGAAAGGCTGAGGTATGAGCTCAACCTCAGTCAGAGAGTTTACAATGCGATGAAAAATGTGCCGAGACACATCTTCGTTCCCGAAAGGTATAAGATCGAGGCGTACTCCGATACACCTCTGCCCATTGGGTTCGGTCAGACGATCAGTGCCCCGCACATGGTTGCAATAATGTGCGAACTTCTTGATCTGAGGGAGGGGGACAAGGTGCTCGAGGTTGGGACTGGCTGTGGTTATCATGCTGCCGTTGTGGCCGAACTTGTTGGTAAGAGTGGCAGGGTTATATCGGTGGAGTACATTCCGGAGCTTGCAGAAATGGCGAAAGCCAATCTGTCTGCACTTGGTTATGACAACGTTTATGTCGTTGTCGGAGACGGCAGCAAAGGTTACCCTCCGGAAGCCCCATACGATAAAATCTACGTCACAGCATCTGCCCCGGATGTTCCGCAACCCCTGGTAGAGCAACTAAAGCCGGGTGGAAGGATGGTCATACCGGTTGGTGAACACGCTCAATGGCTTATAATTCTCGAAAAGGATAAAAAAGGAAACATAAGGAAGAAGAACTGGGGATCCGTTAGATTCGTGCCACTTCGAGGAGAGTATGGATTCAAGAGTGTGAGATACTGATGCTGGGAGACGCCTTATCCTTCCTGACAACGATTCCGGTTAGGGGCGATGTTGAGGTTCTTCGGAGAAACCTGTGGATGTTCCCATATGCAGCGATAGTAATCGGACTTGTAACCGCAATTCCCGCAATTGTCTATCGGTATGCTGGATTAGACATTCGATTTCTTGCTGTGGCATTTTATGTTGCGATTGAAGGGATCAACCACATAGATGGCCTGGCAGATTTTGGGGACGCCCTCTTCGCTCCTGAAAGCAGAAAAATGGGAGCCTTAAAAGATCTCAACACCGGTACGGGAGGGGTGGTGACGCTCGCCATTTACTTCATTTTGTTGTTCCACATTCTGGCAAGGGCCGAATTCGTGGAAATCGTTTTTTCACAGGTTGTTGCGAAGTACTCAATGATTCTGATAATGTTTGCCTCAAAACCAAGCTGGGAGGGGATGGCATCTTACATGATGGAGTTCACCAGTTTGAGAGATGTTGCTGCCGGAGCCATACCACTTATAGCTCTCTCGTACTTCACCGGCATTAAGTCGGTTTACGCTTTATTTTTTGCGTTTGTAGCTGTTTTTCTGCTGAAGAGATATTCCGAGGCTAAATTTGGTGGAATTAACGGCGATGTCATAGGTGCAGCAAACTGCATTACATTTGTCCTATCTCTCATCACCCTTGAGTTTTGAAATGAAGAATCCTGAACTGTTGTGAAGGTGCGGAAACGACCTCACAACTCTGTTCCAGTCCCTAAAAACCTCGCCTCTAAATTCCTTTATACCTCTGGAAAAGGGTGAATCCAGTTTGACAACCCTGGCCCCAACAGCATTCAGGTTTCCCTCGTTTTCCTCAAACATAATCGAGCAGGTTGAGTAAACCACCTCGTCAGCACCGTTCAGAGCATTTTTCAGCATTTTCCTCTGAACAGCAACAGTCCCCTCAAACTTCCTCCAGTCGAAACTCCATTTAACATTGGGCTGTGATGCGTAGCTTCCTGTCGAGGAGCATGGTGCATCCACGAGAGCCTTATCAGCCATGAAACTAAATCTGCATCCATCACCAAGCTTTATTTCTACATTTTTTACACCGAGCTGTTTAATCTTACTTTTCATCCTTTTTATCCGTTCTTCAGAATTGTCAACGGCAATAATCCTCCCTCTGTTTTCCATCAGCATTGCAATGTGGCTTGTCTTCATCCCCGGAGCGGCTGCAAGATCGACCACAACATCCCCCGGTTCGGGGTTTAAAGCATGGGATACGAAGCAAGAAGCCAGATCCTGAATCACGTATTTTCCCTCAGCATGCCAGTCAAACGATGCCGGATGGACAGAATAGCTTTCAACTCTGAATACCTCATCCATAAATGTGGGAGAAAGCCTTACGCCACGATTTTCAAGATATCTCAGCACACCTTCAATCGATCCCTTCAGCTCGTTAACCCTGATATATGCCGGCGGTTGCCGTAAATTGGCCCGGATTAACTCCAACGCTTCATCTTTTCCAAGAAGCTCTATGGTGTATTTCACGAACCACTCTGGATGGAAGAAGTTAAGAGAAATTCTTTCAATATCGTTTTCGGCGTCAATTTCCAGCTTCTCGACATTCCTCAAAACTCCATTCACGAGCCCCACCAGTTTTGGATTCCGTTTTTTCACAATCCTAACCGCCGAATCGGTGGCCAGTGCAGGATGAACGTCTTTGTACTTCATTTCATAAACGGCTATCCTCAGAAGGTTTTTGATGAAGGGATTGAGAAGGTCAAATTTTGGTACCGTTCTGCGGAGGAAGTGATCTATAGCATTCAACCTTCTCAGCGTTTCAATACTGTAGGCGTGGACGCTTCCTCTAATTTTGTAATCATATCTCCCGGCAACCCTTGCAACGGCTGTTTTAATCGATATTCTGCGTTCCTCAACAAGGGTCAGCACGTCGGCAGCAATCTCCTGAGTTGGGATCACATTACTACCATCTGGGCGTGGGGGCATCCTGCTATTTTTAAAACCCGATTTTTGTCTATAATTCCAATTTTAATTGCCAGATCCACAGCCCTGCTCCCCGTTATGTTGGCGATGGTTGCATTTCTCAGAGCCCTTTTAACTTCCTCTTCGTCAAATTCTTCAGTTCCGTAAAAGCTCTCCTTGACCTCCAGTTTCAGATCTCCCTCTCTGAAGACTTTACCAACTATGTCAGCATCACAAACCGCCACGAGCATTTCTCCCCTTATCCTGTAAACTTTCATTCTGAACATCAGATATTCCTGACGGGATGTTTGGCTCCGCAAGCAAGGCAGCGAATCATCAGAACCCTCTCTTCTTTGACGAACTCGGTATCAGGGGCACCGCATTCTTTGCAGAGAACGTAAAGTCTTACGTAATCGTCAATTTCCTTCTGTATTTCGCTTTCCGTAAACTTTCCGTTCAGAACAAGTCTACCATTATCAACAAAACCGGCGGTACCAAGAGACTTCACCATGTATTTGTAAAGGTGCTCTTCACTTCTGTTCAGGGCTTTTGCGATCTGCGAAAAGTTCTTGAGTGTTGTTCTCGCCCCCTCGCGAACAATGCTGACTCTCGGTATCTCGAACCTCTCTCTCCTTACAACATCCTTATCCGCCAGTTTTTCCAATGCTCTTTCAAGGAGTTCCTCATAGCTTCTCATCACCACTTGTTGGTGTGGAATGGATATATAATTATCGGGTTCCGAACAAATGAAGCTATTAATCCTTACCGTAATCCTCAAAAAACTTTTAAATGCTGAAAATCAGTGTTTGCATGGGTATTGAGAGGGAAGTTGAGAGGCTGATCCGGGAAGGCAAAATTTTTGACGCTTTTGAATATGTGAAGGAGAACGCTCCGGAAGATTTGAGAGACACAATAGAAAAATCATTCAGAGATGCAGAAGCCATAAAACAGCTTGATGGATTCTGGAAGAAGATCATGCTGATTCTTCACTTTGCATACGCTTCGCAGGACGCTTTGGAGAGGAATGATAAGCAGTCACTTGTCTCTTGCGTCGTTTCGTCAGTTAATGCGATAAAGCTGAGCGTTGAACTCGGAATGAAGAGCATCACTCCGATGCTAATGAGAAATGCGGCGAGGGCACTTATAATGATGGATATGAAGGAGAATGCGGAGCGAATGTATCTCGAGGCGGAAAAAATGTGTGAGGAGCTTGGAGATGAAGAGCTGCTGGCAGCAGTGGAAAATGACCTTGCAACTCTCTATTACGACATGGGCAAGTACAATGAGGGGAAGGTAAAGGTAGAGGAGGCGCTTGAAATAAGAAGAAAGTTAGAGGACAAAGAGGCACTGGCGGAAACGCTCTCAACAGCATCGGAAATATACGTGAAACTGGGAAATTTTGATGAAGCGGAAAAGTGTTATTCTGAAGCGGAGGGCATCTACAGAGGGCTTGCCGAAGCAAAAGAGTCTTTCAAACTCAATCTTGCCATACTGTTGAGCAACTTCGCCATGTTTAGAAAGAAGCTTGGTAGGTATCACGATTCGGAAAAGATGCTTCTTGAAGCACTTGGCATATTCAAAGAACTGGAAAAAATCGATCCGGACTTTTCCCAGTTCGTGGCTACCGCCTACAAGCATCTGGGCGATCTTTACAGGGAAATGAAGGAGTACGTAAAGGCGGAGGAGTACTACAAGCTGTCAAGAGAGAAGTTCAGAGACATACAATCAAGATGGGAGAGTATTGCGAGTTAAACGCTGCAACTTTTTATATCTACTTCTTCGATTTTTCCTCCCGGTTCCACTTCCTTGAAGATCTGCCCCTCAAAGCGGTAAACTTCTGCTCCTGTCAACCAGCAGTCAGGTGGTAGACCGGCTTTCATGCAGGTTTCGCTCAGAAACTCCTCGGGATCCATGCTGTACTCAACAGCAACCTGAGGGAGGAGCAATCCTGAAAATGGTCCCATTTTAACGATCAAACCGTGCCTGCCAATTTCAACATGCCTGGGCAGATCTTTGGGCTTGACATCGATCTTTTCGGGTGGTGTCAAGACCGTGACCTCCACAACAATTTCATTCATCTCGCTCAGCCTTACAGGATCAAATCTGGGGTCGTCAACCGCTGCAGCGATGGCGGATTCGATTATCGCCTCATCCAGCCTCTTTATAGGATAGGGGAAACCTATGCAGCCTCTCAGCTCACCGTGCTTTGTCAGGGTTGTGAAAACTCCTCTTTTTTCGGCAAAAACACCATCAAGCCTTTTCTGTAGCATTTTCCGCTCATCTAAGTAAACCTCAATAGCCTCCCTTGCAAGTCTAACAGCTTTCTCACCATCCTCCAGCGTTAGAAGTTTGACCATGGGTGTAGTAGGTTTTAAAATTAATAACGTTGTTGCTGTTCTATGATCCTTGGCATCGACATCGGGGGGACAAACACGGACATAGCTTTAATGGACGGCGAGAACTTCACGCTCAGAACCATTAAAACTTCCGATTTTCATGATATCCACGAAATCATCGACTTCAGCTCTGTCGAGGCTGTGGGAATTGGAATTGCCGCATGGTTTGAGGAAGGTAGAATCATACATTCTCCCAACCTTCCTGCGATCCCGGAAACTGACTTCCCAAAGCCCACCGTAATCGACAACGATGCTAACTGCTTTGCATACTACGCATCAAGAATACTTAACTGCAGGAATCTACTCGGCATAACCGTCGGCACGGGAATTGGAGGTGGAATAATAACCGACGGGAAGATCTACCGCGGTAGAGGGGCTGCGGGGGAGATAGGACACACCCATGTCGGCGGAAACAGAAGATGCAAGTGCGGTGGGACGGGACATCTTGAAACCTACTTCGGGGGGTGGGCCTTAAGCCAGTACGGTAAGGGGGCGGAGATGATGCTGGATACGGGAGAAATCTACGAGTGCGAGGGATTCAGGTTCTTCTGCATTTCCATCGCCAACGCCATAATGCTCCTGCATCCGGATGCTGTCGCTGTGGGTGGAAGAATCGGAGGGAGACTCGACCAGAAGGTTCTCCGGGAACGCATCAAAGAATGGCTGCCGGATGTAATAGAGGTGGAGGTGCACACCATAAAGGACGATCATGCAGTTGCAAAGGGTGCGGCTATGCTTGCCCGCGATACCATACTTCAAACTCATCCATGAGACCTTCTTTTTCGAGCAGATCAAGTGAGACGATGAACTCGTCCTGAACTTCCCTTTTTGTTCCAACAACCAGATAGTAATCCCCATTTATCACTTCAATATCGCCAGCGGCGAGTATCCTCTCTCCCTTAAAGGCCTGACCCACGAAAGTGTGGGTGAAGCAGAGCACAGCCCTTATCCTGTCATGTGCGACCGGATAATACCCTG
Organism: Archaeoglobus neptunius; assembly: GCF_016757965.1. Taxonomy (NCBI): domain Archaea; kingdom Methanobacteriati; phylum Methanobacteriota; class Archaeoglobi; order Archaeoglobales; family Archaeoglobaceae; genus Archaeoglobus; species Archaeoglobus neptunius. The sequence continues at coordinate 80,516 of NZ_JAEKIW010000005.1, forward strand.
GATAGTCGAAGATCAGGGAATCATCGGTTAGCTCGGCTTCTACAACCCACTTACCAGCCTTCACACCCATATCTTCCGGCACATCTCTGTCTATCTCGCCGTAATCCCTGACATATAGAAGATCGAAGTACGTGCTGCCAATAAACGCCCTGTGGTACTTCCTGCGCTCATGGGCAAGGAAAACCTCGTAGGGCATCGAGATTTTCCTTTTCCTGTATATGAAGTCCCACGTGTCGCTGTCCGGCTCCTGAACTCTGCCCGTCTCGATACCCTTTTTCAGTTTTTCCCTTGCCTCAAACCACCACTTCCCGTAGACGACGAAATCAACATCGGAATCTTCACCCTCCAGTCCAATCAACCTTGATCCTGTGACTCCCATTTTACTTTCAGGAATTCCCTCAAAAAAATCAACTATCTTTCTAATCTCCGCGGCCCTCTCCGCAAAACCCAACCTCTCCTCAGGTTTGTAAACTTCATCTATGTCCCGGTGCGGGACGTAGAAAATACCATTTTTGACGTACTTGCCCATCCCGATGGCCTCGTCGTGGGTAAGCTTTCTGTACCTTCTCCCGTCCAGAATCCTGTCCCCGCTCTCATCCGGGACATACCTCAGAAAACATTTTACCTCAGGGTCATTTCTGTACCCGATAACTGAGAAAAACCAGTCACCCACCCTGAGAAAATCCCTCAGTCTTATCGGTTTACCTGCCCTCATACTTGGCGTAGACCCTCCTTATATCTCTTGCCCTCGCCCTGCTACCTTCTTTCCTCAAAACACCGCCGTTAATCAGCTTTATCCTGTGTATTCTGTATCTTCTACCATTCACCACCAGTGTCTCCCCGACTTCAAACTCCGCCTCACCATCCACCACCATCTTGAAGGGTGTGGTGACACTCCTCTTATGCAGACTCATTCTGAGTTCAACCTCTCCAACATCTCTCAACCACAGCGTTTCAATTTTCTCCACATCGCTGCTTTCCACCCTCTGACCGTTTTTAAGTTCAATTGAGGTAATTTCTCCGATTTTGTGTCCCCTGTCAGTATCGACTATGTATTCCTCTCCCTTTTCAATCCTGTCTCCCTTGCGAACCCTGACCGTCCCTCTTACGGATTCGGGGCCAGAACTGATTATGGCTCTAAGCTCGATTTCTTTTCTTGGAGTGTATGTGGTGTAGCTTCCGCACTCCGTGCATCTGTAAAGGTTCCTTTCAGCTCTCACGAGTTCGTGGAGTGTTTCCTCCTTGCATGTGTCGCAGTAAATGTATTCCCTCATCCTCCCACCCTACATCGCCAGTGAAGTTAAACTTTCTCACCAAGTCTCTTCTGAATTGTCCTTTCAGCAACTTCTTCGATGTCGAGTCCGTGATGGTAAAGCTCCTCATCAACCTTGAAGCTTTTTTCCGTCTTTTCAAGCATCTGGATTGTGAAAAACTTCCACTTCTTTCTTGGGAGCTTTAGAGCTATATAGGGTTTTGCACCAAAACTCTCTGAAAACATCTCGAGCTGCCTGATCTCGTCTTCGGAGAGGTACAGGGGCAGGTTGGACCTCATTTTAACTTCTATTGCCAGAAAGAGCTTTCCGTTTCCCGCCACGATGTCAGGGCATGGAAAGGGAGACACTCCGCTTCCTGCGACTCTTATGGCTGCAAATCCTTCCTTCCACAACTGTGCGATCAGATCCCTCTCAAACCTCGTTCCCTTATTTTTCATTTAACAAAAAATTTTTAAATTATTTATTAACTTTACGTATGGCGAAGCTGCTCGTTATAATTGCAAGCGGGAAGGAAGCGAAAGAGAAGGCCGTTGCCGGACTGCTTTTCGCTGCAAACACAATCAAATTCAACTGGGCCGAGAGTGTTGAGATCATTTTCTTTGGACCTTCTGAAGACATGCTTGCAGAGGATGAGGAGTTCAGGAACCTGGTTGTAAATAGTCTGGGAGAATACAAGCCCCTTGCCTGCAAGTTCATCGCCGACGCAAAAGGGTATTCGGATAAACTCGATTTCGCACGGCTTGAGTACATTGGTGATCTCGTAAACAAGCTGATTGACGAAGGATACGTCCCAATGGTCTTCTGACCTTTATTTTATTTCTCTGGGGTCAGTTATTTCTCCGTAAATTGCCGTTGCTGCAGCAACTGCAGGATTTACGAGGTAGATTTTGCCTTCAGGGCTCCCCTGTCTTCCTATGAAATTCCTGTTGGATGTGGATACGCTCACCTCCCCACCTGCAATGAGTCCAAAGCTACCTCCCATACACGGTCCACAACATGGAGCTTCAACCAGAGCACCGGCCTCCACGAATACATCCAGAAGCCCGTCTTTCAGGGCTCTGATGTATTCCCTTTTGCTTGCCGGTATGACGATCAGTCTTACGTTTTTTGCAACCTCTTCACCCTTCAGCAATTCTGCAGCGATCTTCAGGTCCTCATACCTGCCGTTTGTGCAGGAGCCGATGAAAACCTGGTCGACCTTTGTTCCCTTCACTTCTGAAATGTCAGCAACATTGTCCACCCTGTGCGGCACAGCTATCTGTGGCTCCATGCCTGTAACGTCCAGTTCGATACTGTGAAATTCGGCATCCTCATCACTTGTCAGAAGTTCCCCATCAAATTCTCTTCCCATTGATTTGATGTAGTTCAGAGTGACGTCGTCGGGCTCCACGATTCCCGCCTTGCCTCCCATCTCTATGGCCATATTGCACATGGTCAGCCTGTCCGCCATGCCAAGCTTCTCAACAACCTCACCGGAGTATATGCAGGCTTTGTAATTTGCCCCATCTGCTCCAACCATTCCGATTAACTTCAGAACGACATCCTTGCCATAAACGAATTTATCAAGCTTTCCGCTTATGTTGAATCTGATGGATTCAGGAACCTTAAACCAGAGCTTACCAAGAGCAAGCACGCATCCCATGTCAGTAGAGCCGATCCCAGTCGCAAATGCTCCCAGTGCACCGTACATGCACGTGTGGCTATCTGCCCCAACAACAAGCATTCCGGGTTCAACGTGGTTTTCCACCATAATCTGGTGGGCGATGCCACCCCTGACATCATAGTTGAGTATACCCTGCTCTTCTGCAAATTTTCTCAACATCCTGTGGTTTTCGGCTGCCTGAACACTGTCAGCGGGTACCTGATGGTCAAAGGCCATTATCACCCTGCCAGAATCCCAAACCCTTGCCCCATCACCAGAAATTTCTTTGAATGCCTTAATTGCAAGAGGAGCTGTAATATCGTGAATCATTGCGAGGTCGATATTGGCAAATACGAAATCCCCTGCTCTCACATCTTTTCCACTTGCCCTCGAGAATATCTTCTCAACCAGAGTCTGAGCCATGCTGAAAGGCAGGTGGGTTGGGTTAAAAATATTGCTGCCTCGTCAAATATAGGCCGACCCATTTGATTGCAGCGTAATGCTTTTAAGCAAATTGGCTTAGTAGGAATTGTACCCGCCTTAGCTCAGAGGTAGAGCGTGGGACTGTAGTTTGCCACTCCGCTGGCAAGCGGAGATCCCATGGTCCCCGGTTCAAATCCGGGAGGCGGGACTCCTACACCCACTTTGGGTCCTGTTTCCTAATTTCCATATTTTTTGTCGTTGGAATCTCAGCACCATGCTGGTTTTGAGGCGTTCTTCAGACTGACAAGGCAAAAATCACTGGGCGGGATAAGACGTATCCATGGCCTGTAGCAATCCTGATTTAGAAATCCACGCATGATCCGTTATATTTCAGCTCTATATCTGCTCAGAATCAGCCCCCTCATCTCCCTTATCATTCGTGGCATGTCAATTTTCATCGGACAGACTTCCCTGCACTTTCCGCAGAGGGTGGATAGGAAGCAGTTTTCTGTTATACCTTCAGTTATCGCACTCCATATAATACCCATCGGACCACCGTAAACATCACCTCCCCAGATGTTGCCTGCGAGCTGGAAAACGGGGCACTCAAGCTGGCATCTTCCACATCTGATACACAGGAGCTGTTCTTTAAACCGGGTGCTTTTCCTTCCATTGTCGAGGAATATCACGTGCATTTCCTGATCTTTGACCTTCTTGTTGACATTGAGGTATGCCGGGGGAAAGGTACCGAAAAATGCCGCCTGAACGAATACGGACTTTAGGCAAAGTTCGTCCGAGGGCAGAATTTTCTCTATGCCAGTGAATACGAGATATGTCTTCGTGAGGGATGTGGACAACCGTATATTCCCCTCGTTTTCTATCAGAAATATTCTTCCGGTTTTTGCTGAGAGGGCATTGCAGCCAGACATTCCGACATCAGCTTTCAAAAACTTTTCTCTCATGAACTTTCTTACATTCTCTGTCATCTCCTTGGCATTTTTCCCCTCAATCCCTATTTTCCTGAGAATGAGCCTAACATCATCCTCAGAGTAGTGCAGAGCAGGAATGATCATATGCATGGGCCTATCATTTGCGAGCTGAACTATCAGCTCTCCCAGGTCTGTTTCCCACACTTCGTTGCCAAGCTTTTCGAGATATTCTCGCAGATGGATTTCCTCGGAAACCATAGACTTCGCCTTTACAACCACCTTTTCTTTTCCCACAATCCTGCCAGCAATCTTCCTCGCTTCTCTAGCATCATTTGCGTAATAGACCCACGCTCCCTGCGATTCCAGCACCGATATGGCTTTATCAATCCAGAAATCGTAGTTTTCAGCCACTTCAAGCTTCGCTCTCCTGACATCCTCGGCGAAGTTCAGTAAATATGGGTGGTTCTGGATGTTCTTCTTGACAGCACCGCTCAGGTTCCCAAGGGACCTCAATATTCCATCTCTGATTGACCTTTTTTGAAGGGCGTCGTAGATGTTCATTTCCTAACCTCCACTATCACAGTAAACTTTTGCGGCCCGTGGACACCGGAGACTGTCTTCCCTTCAATGTCAGCAGTCTTTGAAGCGCTGCTTGAGGCAAAAACGACATCAGATTTGCTGACAGCATGCCTGTAAGCAGAAACAATACCGTTCTTCACGTCCTCCTCCTTCAGTACCACAACGTGGTGCTCTGCTAGGCCAGCCTTTATCCTTTCCTCGAAACCCCCAAAGAAGATTACTCCCGTCTTCTCATCTGCACTCAGCGCTATGCTGATATGGGCACCCTCAAACTTTCCGATCACCTCTCCCGCCTCTGCAGTAACCACCACTTCAACTCCATTTCTCTTCAGCGATTCGATGATCTTCATTTCACCACCATTGAAAAATCAACAGCATTCCCGCCACACCTTCTCAGATTGGCAAGACATATTGGACATAATGTAATTATTTTCGAATTTCCAAGCTTCTCAACTCTTAATCTCGCAATTTCTTTAGAAATTTTTGGAGATAGTGATTCAATTGGACCTCCACAGCAGTTCGTCATATTTTTTGAGCAACTTGTCTCCCGGTAATCAACACCAGCGGCGTTTAGAATATTTCTCACATTGTCAGACAGCTCGAGATATCTGCCGTAATAGCAGGGGTCGTGAATTACATACTCTCCGCTCTCGCCCTCAACGTCTTTCAGCAGTTCAATGTAACTTTTGACCTCAAACTCCACTCCCGTGTATCTTGGATACAGGATCTTTAGCGTGTAGGTTGTATGGGGGTCTGGAGTAACGATCCTTTCGATTCCCGCTGATTTGAGGTTTTTGCAAACGAATTTTGCATGATCCTCAAACACCCTGTCACAACCGAGGTCGTAGAGCAGGGCTCCGCTGTAAAAGTCAAGATACGGGGAGTAGAAAACATCCACACCCGACTTCATAAGGAGAGAATGGATGTTTTGGAGAATGGTTTTGGCCTCTCTTTTTGCTTTTCTTGGCGTAATCAGATTCAGGAGCGGTGAACATTTTGAGAAAAACAGAGGCTTCTGAAATTTTGAGTTTTCGATCATTTCTAAAAATCTCACGGAAGCTTCTATATATGGTGTGAGCTGATAGAGCATCCCAGTAAACAGAAACCACTCGCCTTTTTTCCTGATTTCGCACTCTTTCCACCAGGTGTTAATCTTCTCCTTCCCGATTCCTAGGGGGTCCCCTGTTTTCCTTAAGTTTTTTGAAAGAGTCCCGGCCATGTATTCCGGTCTGATCATTTATCCACTTCCAACATCATTTAACATATACTTTTTGAATGCGATAGTACATGTTGAAGAAACTTTAAAGCAGAAAAAATAATTAAATTTTTATATCACCATATTTTTTAACATAGGCAACGAGACCCCCCTCGTTCAGGATTTTCAGCATGACCTCTGGCAGAGGTTTGGCCCTGATCTCAAGTTTCTTGGTCAGGTCTGTTATCCTTCCCTCACTCAGATCGACTTCGAGCTCATCTCCGCTGTCAATTCCACTCGTATCTGCAATAAGCAGTGGAAGACCGATGTTTATTGCATTTCTGTAGAATATTCTCGCAAAGGATTTGGCTATAACAGCAGAAACCCCTGCAATTTTTAGAGCCAGCGGTGCGTGTTCCCTGCTGCTCCCCATTCCGAAGTTCTCGCCAGCAACTATGAAGTCACCCGGTTTGAACTTATTTGCAAAATCTGGATCGGCATCCTCCATTATGTGCTTTGCCAGTTCGGGCATGTTACTTCTCAGGTGATAGTATCTTCCCGGTGTGATGTGATCGGTGGAAATATCGTCTCCGAACTTCCAGCATCTTCCCCTTACCTTCATCTTAACCACCCTCTTTGACAACAAAGACGGGAACCGGTGAGTGTCTTATAACTGTATCTGAAGTGCTTCCGAGAAGCAGGGATTGCAGCACACCTCTACCTCTGGATCCCATGAAAACTGTTGTTATCCCAACCTTTTTGATCATGGCCAGTATTACCTTGTGTGGAACTCCCGCCTCGACATATACGTTTGCATTGTACCCCTTAACGACCTCCTCAATTCTTTTCATATCCTCTGCTCTGTCTTCAGGTTCTGAAACATGCAAAACGTGCAGCTCTCCTCCTGTTTTGCTGACTACCATTTTGGCGTAGTCAAGAGCCCTTTCTGAACTTTTTGAAAAATCGTATGCAACGAGCACCTTGCTGAAGAGCTTTCTAGCTATCGGGCAGTCATCGTGAAATTTGAAAATGTAAACGGGCTTCTTAGACTCTCTCACAACACCTTCCGAAACACTACCGAGCAGTATTTTTTTGAACGTGCTCGTTCCCCTTGAGTTCAGGACTATAAAGTCATATTCCTTCGAGTTGTTCAGGATTTCGGCCACAGGATCACCGATCGGAAAAGGCTCAATAATTTTTGTTTTTATCCCGGCATTTTCGATTTTTTCAGCAATAGCTCTGGTTTTTTCCTCTCCTTTTTTTGTTTCCTCTTCAATGTAGTGGTCAATATCTATACCCCCGCTGACATCGCTGAGCTTTGTGGTGTTCACCACAAATAGTATTCCTATTTCTTTGACCCCAATTTCTTTAAAGTCATCGATATGGTTCAGAATTCTGAGGCAGCTTTCGGAAAGGTCTGTTGGGTACAACATTTTTTCGAGCATGTAAATTTTGTGGGCGTTAAGTTTAAAACTGTTTCATACATTTTTAGTGTGTCATGTTAACCACATTAATGAGAAGTGCTGAGATTATAGCACGGGAAAACGGAATTGAAACGATAGCCGTAGTCAGTAAGGCAGATTTTGATGGTTATATTCACGGTCTGGAAGTCATTCAGGCGCCCAAAAAGTTTGCGACCCTTCTAGACAGCATGATTCATTACTTTGAGGAAAGCACCGAGAAGATAATCGCTGAAAAGTTTTCGCAGATATACCGGACGAAGGAGTACATATCGTCCTATATGTATCTCAAGGGATTTGAGATTGACAGGGCGGTTGTTGTCATCGACACTGAAATGCTGAAAGGGATCACAATTTTCGAGTCGGAAAAGAGTGCTTTTTTAAAAGCAGTGGAGGAATGTGTTGAAAGGATTGATCCCGAGGCCCTTCGGGCGGTGCTTACCGTTGCCATCAATATTGCCCATAAGGGGAGAGAAGGGAGGAAGATAGGGACAGCGTTCGTTATCGGGGATGTGGAGGAGGTTATGAGCAGATCCAGCCAGCTTATTATAAACCCGTACGAAGGGCACAGGGAAGCTGACAGAGATATCAAAAACCCTGAAAACTGGGAGAGTGTGATGGAGTTTGCTCAGATAGACGGTGTTTTTGTGTTGGATGAAAAGGGCATCATAATCTCGTGTGGCCGCTATATCGAGGCTTCAGCCAGAGATCTGGTTGCGAAGATCAGGCGCGGGCTTGGCGGTAGACATATAGCCTGTGCATCGATCACAAAAGAGACTGAAGCCATTGCGGTTGTTGTTTCGGAGACCGGAGGAGACATCACCGTTTACAAGGATGGCGTGGAGGTAATACACATACCGTCGCTGCTTTTCTGAAAAATTTTTAAGGTGCTGCGGGTGCATAAAAGCATGAAGGATGTTTTTATAGTTGGATGCGGGAGTTACATGGACACCACGTATGGCTGCCCTGGCGAATGGAGGTGCTTGAAAGCGGCAGCACTGGGTGAAGGAAAGTTTGAAGAGCCGGTCAGGGTTGTCGGGTTTGTGAGATGCGAGTGTCCGGGAAACACGCTGATACCCAACATTGGGATGACGATGAAACTATCCGGGATAACTCCTGAAGAGATATACATGAGTTCCTGCATGCTGCGTGATCCGGGATGCCCTTACAGAAGTGCTGAGGAATGGGCAAAAATAATTGAGGAGAACACAGGAATCCCTGTAAGGATGGGAACTCACCAGTACAAGTAGTCAGCAAACCCTCGTTCCCGGATCCACATCCTTCTCGGGAGTTAACAGTATTGCTCTTCCATCTTTCTCGGCTGCCAGTATCATGCCCTTGCTCTCAACTCCCATGAACTTTGCAGGTCTGAGGTTGGCGAGTACGACCACAAGCTTGCCTTCGAGCTCTTCAGGTTTGTAGTCTTCAGCAATTCCTGAAACGATCTGTCTCTGCTCGTCTCCAATGTCCACTATAAGCTTAATCAGTTTTTTACTCTTTTTGATTTTTTCAGCTTTCAGAACTTTTCCGATTCTGATATCGAGCTTCTGGAAATCTTCAATGGTAACCTCTTCCTTCTCTTCCTTTTCTTTTTCTCCCATGAACCTTTTTTCCATGATTTTCTGAAGCCTCTCGATAACATCATCCTCAATCTTTGTAAAGGGAACTTCCGGTTTGTCCAGCTTCATAACCGAATCAACCGAGTAGGCATCGCTTAGCCTGCAGTGCTCGATGTCCAAACTCATCGCTCTGGCCATCTTTTCCATGCTTCTTGGCATAACTGGATAGGCGAAAATGATGAGGGCCTTGGCAAGCTGCAGACATGATGCAACGGCTTTCCTTGCAGCCTCTCTGTCGGTTTTGATAAGCTCCCAGGGCTTTGCACTCTGGAAGTAAACGTTTCCATAAGTTGCGAGTTCCATGAATGCGTCGCTTGCGATCTTGAATTCCCATTCTTCCAGCGCTGTTAAAATCTTCTTCTCCGTCTCTTTGATTTTTTCAATGACCTCTTCATCCACACCTTCCATATTTACCTCGCCAAAGTTCTTCCAGGCAAAGAGCAAAACCCTGTAGAGGAAGTTCCCGAGGGTTGCGATAATCTCATTGTTGACCTTCTCCCTGAACACATCCCATGAGAAGTTCAGGTCTTTCTGATGAGAGGTGTAGTTGACGATGTAGTATCTCAGATAGTCCGGACTGAGGTTGGATTTGAGGTAGTCCTCTTCAACCCACACAACGTAACCCCTTGATTTGGAGAAGGTCTTGCCCTCGACCTTTACCATCCCGCTCGCCACGATGGCGGATGGCAGTGTGTAATCTGCACCTTTCAGCATTGCAGGCCAGAATATGCAGTGATGATAGACGATATCCAGACCTATGAAGTGTATTATTTCTCCCTCTCCATCGATCCAGATCTTTCTCCAGTCACAGTCCTTTTTTTCACAGGCTTTTTCGGTGAAACTTATGTATCCGATTGGGGCATCAACCCAGACGTAAACCACGAGCCCCTCCTCTTTCGGAAACCTCACACCCCATTCCAGGTTCCGGGTTATGCACCAGTCCCTCAAATTTTTTACCCAGTTTCTGGCGTAGTTCAGTGCGTTTTCTGTTCCCTTTAAACTGGACAGATAGTCCTCAAGAAAGTCCCTGAATTCAGTAAGCTTGAAGAAATAGTGCTTCTGGCTTCTGAACTCAGCCTTTGAACCACAGATCTTGCACCTCGGCTCTTTTATTTCCCCTGGCTCCAGATGCCTTCCACATCCCTGATCGCACTCATCACCCCTTGCCACTGCGCCGCAGTGTGGACAGATTCCCTCAACGTATCTGTCAGGAAGAAATCTCTTGCATTTGGGACAGTAGGCGAGCATTATCTCTTTTGGGTAAATATAGCCCTTGTCAATCAGTCTGCTGACGATTTCGGCCGTCCTTCTGTGGTGATATTCTGCGTCAGTCCTGCCGTAATAGTCAAATTTTATGTCCAGTGCATCAAAGATTTTTATAAAATGATTGTGGTAAATGTCTATCAACTCTCTTGGACTAAGACCCTGCTGTTCGGCGTTGACAACTATCGGTGTACCATGACAGTCGCTTCCGCATACGAAAACGACGTCTTCTCCAGCCATTCTGAGGTATCTAACATAAACATCCGCCGGAACGTAGGTTCGGAGATGACCGATATGTGCCTTACCGTTAGCGTAAGGGAGTCCACAGGTTACGAGCTTCATGGAGTGGAAAGAAACGGAGGGGTAAATAACGTTTTTTAATCAGCGGTTTTCAACCTGACCTCGAACACCGTACCACTGGGAGTATTGTCATAGACTGTAATAAACCCATCATAAAATTCAATCAGCTTTTTGGTTATGAAGAGTCCCACTCCAGACCCTGATGTTGAGAACCCCTCATCAAATATCTTCGCTTTGATTTCGTCGGGAATCCCCCTACCATCGTCCCTGACCCTCAGAATCCCCCAGCTCCCGTCCCTCTCCACCTCAACTTCAACGCTTCCCCCTGAATGCTGAACAGCATTCTGAACGAGATTGAACACAATGGTCCTCAACCCCTCATTTGCCAGAACCAGAACCTCCTCACCATTATATGCCACGTCAAAGTTCTCCGCCACCTCCTTCGCAATTAAGTCCATTCTTGTTGGAAACAGCTCTCCAGCCGCCTTCTCGAGATTTGCCATCTCTCTTATCATTTTGGTGATAAAGTCAATGCTCCTTATAGCCTTTTGAGAGAGGTCATCCCCGGTGACTTCAAGAACTGCTCTCACATACGTCAACGCATTTGCTATATCATGTCTGAGTGTTTTATTGAGGAGCTTCAGATACTCCTCCCTTTTACTGAGCTTCTCGTTTAAACTGTGAATCTCAGTTGTCTCAACAACTGTTGCAGCAACGGCAGGAAGCCCCTTGTACATGATTCGATTTGGTCTGGCTGTAATCCACTTGACCTTCCCATCTTTAGTAACTATTCTCCAGCTGTATGTTTCCAGCCTCCTTTTGCCCGTAACCCTCTCAAGGAATCTGGTGTAGACCGTATCCCGATCTGCCGGATGGATGATGGAGAACGGATTTTTTCCCAGAAGCTCCTCTTTGGTATATCCTGTTAGCTCTTCCAGAGCCTTGTTAACGTAAACAAACTTTTCGTTCTGGATGATATAAACTGCAGAGAGAGACTCTTCTATCAGAGCTCTGTAAAACTCCTCGCTCTCTTTCAGCCTGTTCTCAAGCTTTTTCATTTTTGTGATGTCTATCCAGTTTCCGAGGACAAGGTTCTCATCACCGATTTTTATTGGTCTTGCAAATCCGAGAACCCACCTGACCTTGCCATCTTTTCTCACATACCTGGCTTCATAAAAAGCTTCTTCACCTTTTATGGCTTTCCTTGACGCACCAACCACCTTTGGCAAATCCTCTTCATAGGCAAGATCGACGATTTTCATGCTGTAGAGTTCCTTTTTACTGTATTTTGTGGCCTTCTCTACTATGTCATTTACGTAAATTACATTGAAATTCCTGTCATGAACATACACGGCCACCAGAGCCTTGTCCACAAGATCCCTGAACTCGATCACGTAAAAGAGTTCACTTACAGGTTTTTAAAAATTTTTCAAAAAAAATTAGAATTCAGGCATTTCGGGCATATCACTGCCCTTGCCCTTTTCCTTCTCGAGACCTTTTGCTGCTATAACGTCGTCGATTCTCAGGATCATTACCGCCACTTCTGTGGCTGACCCTATGGCCTGTGTCTTGACTCTGAGAGGCTCAAAGACACCTTTTTCCTTCATGTCAACAACTTTTCCACTCTCAACGTCGACTCCTGCGTATGTCTGTCCGTTTTCATGGGCGGACTTCAGCTCGACAAGGACATCAATCGGGTCAATTCCTGCGTTTTCAGCAAGGGTTCTTGGAATGATCTCAAGGGCTGTGGCGAATGCCTCAACTGCAAGCTGCTCCCTTCCACCGAGGGACGGCGCCCACTCCCTGAGCTTCAGGCTGACTTCGATTTCAGGAGCCCCTGCGCCAACAACGACCTTACCATCCTCTACGGCGCAGGCCACAACTCTGACAGCATCTTCAAGCCCTCTTGCGATCTCCTCAACCACGTGTTCGGTTCCTCCCCTGACGAGTATTGTTACGGCCTTCGGGTTCTTGCAGCCAGTTACGAAAACCATCTTCTCATCGCCAACCTTTCTCTCCTCGACCACTGCCGCCTCTCCGAGGTCTTCACCGCTTATATCTCTGAGGTCTGTCAGAATCTTTGCTCCGGTTGCCTTTGAAAGTTTCTCCATGTCGCTCTTCTTAACTCTTCTCACTGCGAGAACTCCTGCCTTCGCCAGATAGTACTGGGCAAGGTCATCAATACCCTTCTGGCAGAACAGCACGTTCGCACCGGCGTTGACGATCTTGTCCACCATCTCCTTGAGCATCGCCTCTTCCTGCTCAATGAACTTCTGGAGCTTCTCCGGGTCGGTAATTCTTATCTTTGCATCTATTTCAGTCTCCTTAACCTCAAGGGCTGAGTCAAGGAGCAGGATTTTTGCGTTTTCTATTTTCTTGGGCATTCCGGGGTGCACAACCTCTTTATCAAGAACGATGCCGTCAACAAGTTCGGTCTCCTCAATACTTCCACCCTGCCTCTTTTCGATCTTGATGAAGTCAGTGTTGACCTCCACCTTACCGTCCTTCTCCTCTGCAATCATTTTAACCGCTCTAACCGCAATGTCTGCAAGTTTCTCCAGTGCAACCTCTGCACCCTTGCCCGTCATTGCGGTTGAGGCAATCTTCCTCAGAACATCGTCGTCATCCCTGCTGATCGGGATTGCCACCTCACTCAAGATTTGAAGAGCTTTTTCTGCTGCAAGCCTGTAACCATTTGCGATTATTGCAGGATGGATATCCTGATCAAGCAACTCCTCAGCCCTTTTCAGCAGCTCTCCAGCCAGAACTACCGCCGTTGTGGTACCATCTCCAACCTCGTTGTCCTGGGTCTTTGCAACCTCTATTATCATTTTGGCCGCCGGATGCTCCACATCAATTTCCTTCAAAATCGTGACACCGTCATTGGTTATGACCACATCTCCGAGGCTATCGACAAGCATCTTATCCATTCCTTTTGGCCCGAGAGTACTCCTCACAGCCTCTGAAATCACTCTTGCGGCCATAATATTCATCCTCTGAGCATCTCTACCAATCGTCCTCTGAGTTCCCTCTCTCAATATCAACACAGGTTGACCCTGTAACGTTGCCATTTACATCACCTCCTTATTTGCAGATATTGGTGGATTGGGACTTCTATATAAACTTTTCGCTCAGTAAGATGACCTGTCTTTTCCCGAAATTATCTCCCAACTTCAACAAACCCATATGTGAAACTCGACGAGATGCGATCACTTACGCTCAGCATAGGAGTGTTAACGACAGGAAGCGATAAAATGGATAAGGAAGAAAGAGAAGGGAACACCAACCAGAACAATAGCAGAGATTGAAAACATAACACCAAGAAGAGTAAACGATTACAGGCAATACAAAGAAGCTGGAGAAATTCCCGAACTAAGAAGGCCGGGGAGACCTAAAAAAGAATTATCAGAAGAAGAAATAGAAGCTATTAAAGACGCCTAGGAGGAATACATGTGCAATGCAATAGTTCTCCAGAAAATACTAAAGGAACGAGGTTACAGCATAAGCAAGAACAAAATCCATGTTGAAAATGGTTGAAGAAGTTATGTGGTCACGGCCTTGTTTTATTTGTTGTATTTTGTTATATTTTTGATTATTTATTTAGTTAAGATATCGATCACTGGTAATATCAAATAAGATAAAGTTCCGAAATATTAATATTTCGATTAACCTAAATTTAACTATGGACAAGAGCGAACTGCTGAAGAGAAAGCAGGAGTGGCTCGAAAAGATTAAAAAGGAAGGGAAGCTGAGAGATCCAACGGAAGATCACAAAATAGGTTTGATCGCTCTGCAGAACAAGATAAGAAGAGAGATCCTAAAATTTATCGGAATCGGTAGCAAAAGGACTTTTGGTGAGATAAAAGAGATGTTCAGACTCAGCGATACTCAAGCCAAGATGCATTTGGATTTACTTGAGCAAGCTTTGTTTGTCGAATCTTTCGATGAGAATGGCAAGAAGTGTTATGCACTAACGCCAAGAGGAAAAGCTTATCTTGAAAATGTGGAGTGGAGGTGAATTATGGTTTATGAAGTGTTAAAAAAGAAGGGATAGACTTTGAAGTTTCAGCAAAGAGATCATGAAAGATGGAGCGATACCGGCAAGGATGAAGAGGCTAATTGCGATCGCAAGTGCGGTAGCTGTTGGCTGCGACTTTTGCGTTGATCACCATGTAAAGCTTGCGTATCAAGAGGGAATAAGCAGAAAGGAGATTGTAGAGGTGATATTAGTGGCATCCCTTGTCAGATTCGGCTCTGGAGTTAGATATGTTTTGGGTGAAAGCGATGAAAATACTGGTGTGCGGTAAAGGTGCTTGCGGAAAGAGTGTTGTGGTTGCCTTAATTGCAAAAGAACTTGCGAAAGAAGGTAGGGTTCTTGTTGTTGATACAGATGAGTCCAATTTCGGTATGTACAGAAATTTCGGTGTTGAGTATCCCAAAGACTTTATGGAGTTCTTAGGAGGCAAGGATGTCGTAAGAACAAAAGTAGTGATAGAACAAAGATGTTCAAAGAAATTACGAAATTCCAGATGATTACCTCGTTAGCTGGAGGTAAACCAAAACCAACTTAACTGACCGTGTGAATCACGTAAATAGATGCAGATGCCGTATTATCTCAACAGAGCATAGATTAACCACATCGTATGGAATCTCCTGGTACAAAGCTGGTAACTTCCAGAATAAAGCATCCCCAAACAAACGGCAAGATAGAGAAATCTTTGACTGCCACAGCAGGTACAGAGATGGCTTCGTTTACTGGTACAACAACGTTATAACGTTAGATTCCATGAGAACCTTGCACCAAACACCATCTCCAGACGCCAGAAGATGCATTCTGGAGCAGGTAGCCTGTTGAAGTTAAGGGTTTGTTTGGCAGCTAAGCTTTTCGATGAGATGTTGGGGAATGAGTGAGTTTAGAAGGGTTTAAAAGGTCAAAAATTTTTGGACCATATAAACCCACTAGCTTTACAAAAACTTTATAAACGTTTATTTAACAGCGTTTAATATGGAGCAGGACAGGATAAACGGCATCATCATCCACAGCGGTGAGTGGGATAGGATATATCACGGATTCAGCATCGCGAGCGTTCTTGCATCAATGGGGGAGGAAACACAGGTGTTCCTGTCATACTGGGCATTGAAAAACCTGTGCAGAGGATATGAGGTGTTTGAAAGCGAAGAGGCTGAAAGGGAGATACGAGAGGGTATGAAAAAGGGAATTGTGAAAAGAATCGAGCAGGTTGTGAATGTTGGCAAAGCTTTCGGAACACTCAGGGTCATTGCCTGTTCCGGAAGCATGGCCCTTTTCAACATCAGGGAAGATGAACTTCCATCCTGGGTTGATAAAGTGGGGGGCCTAACCGAGGTTCTCGGTGCAGATAATGTGATCTTTATTTAAACTTCTTTATTCAAAATAATTGAATTTGACTGCAGCAAATTTGGAGTAAACCGAAAGTTTTAGGGAAAAAGTAGACATCCACTGAAATCTCAGGTTATTCCATGAGACAGTGGCCGGTTAAGATACTGCTTGTCCATCCGAAGGCGGAATTTATGCAGGATAGGAAGCTAACACTCGCCGCAGATTGCGCTGTGCTTATAAACAGAGAACTTGGAGATCGATTCGCCAAGGAGACAGTTATAATAGGCTGTCCGATGCTTGAAGACCCGAAAAGAACGTTTGAGAAAATAAAAATGATAATGGCCGAATCCAGTGCTGAAGAGATAGACGTCTACACCATGGAGGTGCCCTGCTGCATTGCCATGCAGATGATGGTTGAAAAATCTGCAGGGGATAAGAAGGTTAACAGGTATATTGTGAGAGTGGGAGGAGAGGTCGAGGATTACAGGGGGTTTATAGATGAGAGGATGATTGAGGCAGAGAAGAGAGCTCACAGAGGACATTGAGATTGGACAGGTGATCGGTGTGAGGAGGAAGATAATAGCGATCGATAGAGAGATGTGCATAGGGTGTGGCAGGTGCGTCAATGCCTGCCCCACATCAGCCTTAACTCTCGAAGACGAAAAGGCGAAGCTCGTTGATGAGAAACTGTGCGATGGATATGGATCATGCATAGCAGTCTGCCCCAGCAATGCTCTGTACATCGAAATCAGAGATGCCGAACCGTTTGACTGGAGCATTCTGGAGAGAATAGATTTTGATTCCTTCCTTGAAAAGCTTGCGAAGCACCACAAGCCTGCAGAGCTATGAAACTGCAGAAATTTAAGCTGGAAAATCGCAAGCGGTTCTTGAATCTGATTCCGCGAATGGGTGGAGCATGGAGTATATGGCTCGCATCCACAATTATGGGATTGAAATTTTTCTCGATAGAAGGTCTGACTGCCAGCCTGCTGGTTCTTCTCTCTGTCAACTCTCTGCTGGATAAAAGGCCGGGTAAAAGGGGTCGTGTCTTTCTGCTGATGCTTGCAGCTCTCATCACGTTCGGAATTTTTAAAAATTCGGATTTTCTGGTTGTTGTTATCCCGTACTCCTTGCTCTTTGCCATTAACAGACTTACCAGTTCACAGAGATTGTTCATTGTAACCGGTTCTCTGCTTCTTACATTTCCCTTTCCGCTTATGGCAGGATTGTCTGGCGAAATTAGCCTGAAAATTCTCAGTCCGCTGGTACTGCTCATATCACTGACTATCTTTAACCTGCTCACGGCGGAGTCAGCAATCTTCAGAAAAAGAACAGACTGGAGGAACTATCTGAGTCTGACAGTTCTCTCATCACTGTTTTACATTCTCGCTCCAGTTTTTGTATTTGCTGCCGTTACGGCCTGCTCACTGTTCGTTCTCATTTTCTCATCACGCATCACTCTGAAGAAGCTTGGTTTCTCTCTTTTAGGACTGCATCTACTTTATGCGGTTACCTATCTAATCTATATCGATTAATAGTTTTATTTAAATTAACCATCAAAAAATTTAAATATTTTGTAAACACAGTTAATAACACTGTTTAGGAGGTGGTAGTATGGTAGCACCGGGTATGGAAGCGGGGATTCACGTATTTTTTGCACTCCTTTCAGGTTTACTTGGAGCAGCAACTCTTGCTTTACTTGTCAAAAAAGCTGGAGATCTGTCTACAATCAGAATTCTGAGCTTATTGATTGCCATATTCGTCTGGTTATCCTGGGTAACAGTTATACCGGTCTACACAACAGAGTACGGCACGGACAAGGCAGTGATAAAATCTTTCGATGATACGAGAGCAGCACATTCTCTGGGGATGGAGACCAAGGAACACATATTTTACACTGGTCTGATACTTTCTGCACTTCTGCCGATAACTGCTTATTCTGTAAATCCGGCAGGTGAAGCTGGAAGGAGACTGCTGATATCAATTCTGATCATCCTTCTGCTGGGATTCCTTCTGATGGATGCGCTTGGAGCCTGGATAGGTCTAGCGGCAAAGCAGGCGTGGATGATGAGGGCAGGTGGTTGAGATGGCGGAGATGAACAGGCCGGGCGTTGTTGTCGGATCCGTTGCAGGATTTGCAGTGGCAGCGTTATTCAATGCGATACTGGTGGTTGCCAAGGAAACTGACGAGAGCATCTACAAATGGCTGGCAGATACCTTTGGCCATCACTGGGTGGGGCAGGGAATCCTCGTCATCGCTGTATTCGTGGCTGTCACTCTTGTGAGCATGTGGGGTTATAGAGGGGAGGAGCTTACGGAGAGAGCTGCAAGCAAGCTGGCTGTAGTAGTTGCAGTATTCTCGCTGCTGAGCGTTGTAATAATAGCAGGTTTCTTCGCCCTGCACCTTTAATTTTTTAACTGAGGCAGCGGAAATTAAGCATGGAGGAAAAACTCGAAAAGTTGAGGAACTTCATTTCCAGTTTTGAGAGCGTAGCTGTCGCTTTTAGCGGAGGGGTTGACAGCTCAACACTGCTTGCTCTCACCAAGGAGGTCAATGAGGAAGTTATCGCAGTTACAGCCATCTCCCCCACAACCCCAAGAAAAGATTTGAGGGATGCGGAAAGAATTGCCCGGGAGATCGGTGTTAAACACGAGTTTATCGAGACAAATGAACTGGAAATTGATGAATTTGTCAGGAATCCCCCTGACAGGTGTTACTACTGTAAAAAGAATCTTCTGACAGCTCTGGTCAATTTTGCCAGGAGAAGGGGCATTCAGGCAGTGTTCGAGGGTACGAATGCCGATGAGCTGAAAGGACACAGACCGGGATTCAGGGCTGTTGAGGAGTTCGGGATGGTTTATTCTCCATGGGCAATGTTTGGATTTGCTAAAAAGGAGATCCGTGAGATAGCAAGACAGAGAGGTTTCTCGTTTGCCGACAAACCCTCAATGGCCTGTCTGGCGTCAAGAATACCGTTTGGAGAGAGCATAACACAGGAAAGGCTCAGGAGGGTGGAGAAGGCGGAGGAGTTAATTGTGGAAATAGTAAATGTCAGGGAGTTAAGGGTGAGGGATTTTGGCAGCATGGCTGTGATTGAGGTTGGCAAAAGTGAGAGGAGAAAACTGTTCAGTGAGGTGGTTATGGACTCAATCGTCGATGGTCTGAAGAAGCTCGGATATGAGTATATCCTCTTTGATATGGAGGGATACAGAACCGGTAAACTCTCCGGGTTTAAAGGTCACCGTCGCTCGGAGGAGGGTTAGCAGCGTGGTTTGGAGAGATGTCATCTCTGCACGAGCTTTGCCAGTACCTCTCCTTCTTTCGTCAGCCTGATCGACTCCCCGTCATAAACTATGCAGTCTGCCTTCTCCAGCGTGTCGAGATGGTACTTGAGCAGCTTTACGTCCAGTCCAAGTTCAGCTCTGAGTTCTTCAACTTTTCTGGGACTTTTTGATAGCTCTTCAAGAATTTTTCTTCTTGTAGAGTTGGCTATTGCCATTTTAAACCTTTTCCGGTACTCTTCCGCCTCCTCCGGAGACCCGGCTGCAATCCAATCCTCGAACTTCACATATCACCTTCTCAAGAGCGGGATTAAATTTTTTCCGAATCTACTTCTTTCTCACAACTATTCTCCATACATCGCCATCTCTGCGAACGTCAATAACCTCATGCCCCTCACTTTCAATGCTTTTTGGCACATCTCTCGCTGCAGGCTCGTGATCCACAATAACCTCCAGAACTTCTCCGCTTTTCATCTCTTCAAGCTTCAATTTTGTCTCGATGAATGTGAAGGGACATACTTCTCCTCTCAGATCAAGCTCGAAGTCTGCATGTTTCCTCATATGCATCCTCTCTCATCTCCTTAATCCCATTTTTTCCACATGCGGGGCAGAATTCGTTTTTACTCACCTCCACAATATCGAAATCGTAGCTGAGCAGGTCAGCACACAGGATTCTGTTTGTCATCAATTCTCCCATGTTCAGAAAAAGCTTTATGATCTCGTTGGCCTGGAGAAGACCGAAAAATCCGGTTGTAATCCCAGTAATTCCGGCCTCTCTGCATGTTTGGTAGTCTGAGGGTGCCTCGGGAAGAAAGCACCTGTAGCACGCTGTACCGGGCAGAACCGTCATCAGCTGACCGAAAAATCTCAGAACTGCAGCGTGAACGAGCGGAACCTTTTCGAGCACGCATGCATCATTGAGGATATATCTCGGCGTGAAACCGTCCGTACAGTCAGCCACCACATCATAGCACCTTACAATTTCTCTTGCATTTCTCGGTGTGATGTTGAAGGGGTAAACCTTAACACTCACATCTGGATTCAGCCTTTCAACAAACATCGCTGCTGACTCTGCCTTGTTCATTCCCAGATTACCTGCGTGGATCGTCTGTCTGTTCAGATTGGAGATTTCGACAACGTCTCCGTCTGCTATCCCTATCTTTCCCACCCCCGCAGCGGCAAGATACTGAATCACCGGGCTGCCAAGCCCTCCAGCACCCACCACAAGAACGCTTGAACTAAGCAACCTTTCTTGCTTGTCTCCTCCAAAGATTATCAACTGTCTGCCGTATCTTTTTATCTGCTCTTTTGAAAGCATACCTCTCACCGATGTATCTTAATTATAACAGTGTTAAGTAAGGACTTAAAATTTTTGGTTGGTCAAGAACCTGTAAAATACGTTCAGGCTGTGAGCAGTATCGCAAACTATTAAATGTTTCTCCCGGTACTACCATCATGAACTTTGAGCTTACTCAGGAACAGAGGGATATTAAGAATGCTGCAAGAGAGTTTGCAACAAATGAATTCACCAAGGAGAGAGCTGAAGAGTATGACAGAAACGAGGAGTTCCCATTTGATCTGTGGAAAAAAGCCTGCGAGCTGGGTTTTATCGGGGTACACTTCCCCGAAGAGTATGGTGGAGCAGGAATGGGCGTTCTTGAGAACATTTTGATAGTCGAGGAATTCTGCAGAGCGGACAGCACGATAGGCAGTGCCATAATTCTCTCGGATTTCTCGTCTGAGGTTGTGATGAGGTTTGGCAGCGAGGAACAGAAAAAGGAGGTTCTGCCAAAGGTCGCATCGGGAAATGCCATAACTGCCGGCTGTTATACAGAACCTGAGGCTGGCAGCGATTTGACTGCAATAAAAACGAAGGCGGAGAAAGATGGCGATGAATGGGTGATTAACGGTACGAAGACGTTCATCACAAACGGCCCGATAGCCGATTATTACGTGGTGCTGGCTGTAACAAATCCCGATGCTCAGCCCCGCTACAGAGGCTTCACAACATTTCTGGTAAAAAAGGATACTCCCGGACTCAGCACGAACAAGATCACAGGAAAACTTGGTATAAGGTCGTCTCCAACAGCCGAGGTTGTTTTCAAGGATGTCAGGGTTGACGATTCAGCGGTAATCGGGGAACTGAACAGGGGATTCTATCAGGTTCTTGAGTTCTTCGATGAAAGCAGGATTGAGATCGCAGCTCAGGCCTTGGGCATTGCTCAGGGTGCTTTTGACAGAATTGTTGGTTACGTTAAGCAGAGGAAGCAGTTTGGGCAACCAATAGGAGCTTTTCAGGCACTTCAGCACAGAATAGCCGACATGAAAACTCAGCTTGAAGCAGCAAGACTGCTTATCTACAAGGCAGCCTGGAATTATGATCAGGGCAGGATTGATCCGGAGCTGACCTCAATGGCGAAATACTATGCAGGAAAGCTCGCTGTCAGGATATCTGATGAGGCTGTGCAGATGCACGGTGGGTATGGTTATATAGCTGAATACGAGGTCGAGAGATTTTTCAGGGACGCAAAGATAACAGAAATTTATGAGGGCACGAAGGAAGTCCAGTTAAACACAATAGCGAGAAGCGTAATAGGCAAATTCAAGTAGCACATCAGATACCTTTTTATATATTTTTAAGACTTTGTTTTAATGGTGAAAAAGGTTGTTCTGGTTATAGACAGGGACGATGACCTCGGTCAAAAAGCTGGCATATCTTCACCTGTAATCGGAAAGGATAATGTGGTTTCTGCGGCAGTAAGGCTTGGAACTGCTGATCCCGAAGATTCGGATGTGAACGCTCTGTTTGCGGCTGTTAAGGTTTATGATGAACTCAAGAATGCCGGAGAAGATGTGGAGGTTGTGGTGGTTTGCGGGGACAAGAGTGTTGGTGTCGTTTCGGATTCTAAAATTGCCGACCAGCTGGACAGGGTGATGATGCGCCTCCACCCGTCAAGTGCGATTGTTGTTACAGACGGATCGGAGGACGAGTTCGTGCTGCCAATAATTTCATCGAGGGTTAAGATCGATTCAGTTCACAGGGTGGTGGTAAAGCAAAGCAGGACGATAGAGAGCACGTACTTCATGATCAGAAGAATGTTAAACGATCCGAAAATTGCAAGAATTACCCTCGCACCGATAGGTATGATATTTCTCGTGTATGCCATATTTCTGGTTTTACAGCATCCTGAGTGGGGTCTGGGAGGTATAATCTTCTTCCTGGGGATTTATTTCATGGTAAAAGCCTATGGCTGGGAGAAGAATATCGGCGAGTTCTTGGATTCTGTAAGGATATCTCTTGTTGAGGGTAGACTATCGTTTGTGTTTTACGTCACATCTGCAATTCTGCTTATCATCAGTATAGTCAACGGATTCAATGCTTCTGCGAACATCATAAATCCGTCGGAGGCTGTGGCAAACTTCGTATTTTTCAGCACCTGGTGGTTTGTTCTTTCGGGCATATTTTCCCTGCTGGCAAAGGCTGCCGATGCCTACGCAGAGAACAGAAAGGTTTCAAAGTACTTTACGATGATATTCCTTCTCATCGCCTTTGGTCTGCTCGTCTGGGCGTCCTCGTCATATGTGCTGAACCCCAAATCTCCAAACTCTATCCAGCAGCTAGGAGGTGCTATATTTGGAGCGATACTTATCGCTGCTATCGGAGTTTTCACTCTAAGAAGGTTTTGAGAGCTTTTATCTCCTTGAACAGTCTTTCGAGTTTCTGCTTTCCCTTACTTAGCTTTTTGTTGGCCAGCGCAACAACCTCTTCAAGATAACTCTCCGAAATTATTAACCGACCACTCCTCGCTATCGGCAGTTCGATTCTTTCAAGTGAGGCTATTTCGACGACATGGTTCTTCAGAGAAATGATACCGGATCTTCTGAAACCGGTGTTGTTCGCCACCTTCATAATAACTTCCGCAAATTCAATATTTTTGCACGAGAGGTGGATTATGGGTGGATACTGAATAAACCAGCTTAGAAATCTCCCCCTCTTCGCGGCCTCCACAACTTCCTCCTTGCCCACCTTACAGTGCCACTTGCCCAGAAAGGATGATCTCTGCTTATCTCCGATCTCAGGAGTATCTATAACAGCTATCCTCCCGCTGCAGCTTGAGAGAGTTACAAGACCTTCGATGGAGTTGATCAGATCAAGAAGCGGTACTATGTCTTTATCAACCTCTCCACTTCTTTTCGCTGCAATGTACCTTTCAAGTTTGTCTTTCCTGTAGCGCTCCCACATCACTTCTTTGCAAGTGTGCAGAGATACGCTAAATATGCATCAAGCTGAATCCTCTCGTTTGCTCCTTCTGTGAGTCTGAAGTCAATCTCTCCGAGCTTGTCTATCAGGTAAACTTTTACCTTCTCGTTTACTGGCAGCGATATGATCTCTCTGAAAAGCTGCGATACTATGTCCTCTCCACTCATCCCGTATTCAATCATGAGTCTGTCAAGCATCTGTCTTGCCTCAAGGAAGTTGCCCTTCAGAGCAGTTTCTATGAGCTGGCCAAGTTCTTCAGGTTTGGCAGTTGCTGTTATCTGATAGATTGTATCAGCATTGATTTCCTCGCCGATGGCAGCAGCTCCCTGCAGGGCGTTGATTGCTTTTCTAAAATCTCCGCCGGAGATATACAGCAGGGCCTCAAGCCCATCCTCGGTTATCTTCACACCCTCCTTTTCGCATATCTCCAGTAACCTTTTTTTCATCGCCTCTTTAGGAACAGGACGGAATTTGAACACTGCACACCTGCTCTGTATCGGCTCTATAATGCGGCTGACATAATTACAGCTGAGAATAAACCTGCAACTCTTTGAATACATCTCCATGGTTCTTCTCAAGGCAGCCTGAGCATCTGCAGTCAGTGCATCAGCCTCATCGAGAAATATTATTTTGAATGGAGCGCCACCAATCGGTGCAGTTCTGGCGAATTCCTTTATTTTGTGCCTCACCACGTCTATTCCTCTTTCATCGCTGGCGTTCATCTCTATGAAGTTGTCTCTCCAGTTTTCGCCGAACAGGTCTCTTGCGAGGGCTATGGATGTTGCAGTCTTGCCAGTACCGGGTGGACCTGAAAACAGAAGGTGAGGAATGTTTTTCCTTTCAGCGTAACCCCTGAGTCTTCTGATAACATCCTCCTGACCAACGACCTCATCAAGCGTCCGGGGGCGGTATTTTTCTACCCAGATCTCAAAGTTTTCCATCGGTGCTATTTATCGTCTCATGCATAAAAACTCTGCTGTTACAAAACCAAGGTGGATGGAAAAGTTTAATGACGTGATGATGACCCATGTTATTCGCTGCCGGATATTTGCTCGTACTCTCTGACCAGCTCCTCTCTTATCACTTTTCCGGTTGCCGTAAGCGGTAACTGCTCGCGAATTATTATCCGTTTTGGAACGTTATAGGGTGCCATGTTTTCTCTACACCATTTCAGCAAATCCTGCTCGGTGAGCTGATATCCCGGTTTTAATTTTACAAAAGCTATGGGTACCTGTCCTTTTTCAGGGTCTGGAGCTCCAATAACCCCGACCATCTCCACAGCCGGATGGCTGAGCATTATGAACTCTATCTGTGTTGGATAAACACTGATTCCGGACACTTTGAGCATGTATTTTTTACGGGATATGTAATAGAAGAAACCGTCCTCATCGTACATGCCGATATCTCCGGTGAACAGCCAGCCATTTTTGAAGGATTTTGCGGTCTCCTCTGGCCTTTCAACATACTCACTGACTACCGAGGGGGATTTTATTACGACCTCCCCTTTCTCTCCAAGTGGAACCGGATTGCCATTTTCGTCGACAATTTTTATGTATGTTTCTGGAATAGGAATACCGCAAAAGGATCCGCCATACCTTTCCGATCTTTCGATGTCCATGTCATTTTTGTGAAAGCCGGCAGTAAATGTATCGCTGGTGTAGGTTTCTGTTAAACCGTAAGCAGCCTCTCTGAGTATTGCACCCGTGAGCTCTCTCCATTTTTGTCTGAGATCTTTCGTAAGGCTCTTAACAAAACTGGAGCCGGTGCAGCTTCTCAGAGATGTAAGATCATACTTTCCAACATCCGGATAGTTTATGATTTCCCAGTAGAGGTCAAACGGGGCGTAGAAGGTTGTTACCCTGTACCTGTCAATTGCCTCAACTGCCGCCCTCACATCCCATCTCGTGAGCAACACCACGGTTGAACCCGAAATTGTGGGAGAAACGATGCCCATGTTGTTGCCCGCAACCCAGAATATCGGCATCGCTGCCAGTGCTACATCGCTTTCCGCAACTTCTTTCGCAAATTTTTCAAAGTCAACATTTCGATCAGGGTAGAGCTCTACAAGCAGATGTGCATTGTAATATGTGTACATACCGGCACCGGTGTATATGATGTCCAGATGCCTGTGGTAGACTCCTTTGGGTAAACCGGTGGTGCCTCCGGTGAAATTCATCGTTGCGTAGTCCTCAATTGTTGTTGTTATGCTGACTTTTTTTGGAGAACTGTCTGATAGCAGGTCTTGCAGGCAAGGAGCATCATCAATTTGTGACTCCGTCTTCATTGATGGGTGGGGCGGGATTTCCGGGGTTTCGGGCAGGAAATCTTGAAAGGATGCCGCTACAACATGACTTCTGTTTGAGACCTTTTTTGCGGCTCTGTCCACCAGGGGATATAGCAAGTCCAGAGTCAGTACAAATTTGGGTTTGGATTGCTTGAGAAAGTATTCCAGTTCCATTTCCTTAAGCATTGGGTTGAGAAACACACAAACTCCGCCAGCTTTTAGCGTACCAAAAAATCCAATGTAAAACTGCGGCATGTTTGGGAGGATAAGGGCCACCTTGTCTCCTTTCCCGAAGCCATTTTGAAGCAGGTAGTTTGCGAGTCTGTTACTCAGTTCATCCATTTCCTTGTAAGATATTCTCCTACCGTAGTATATTATGTAGTCTTTCTGAGGCTGCATTTCGGCGTATTTTTCCAGATATTCGTGTATTGGTATCTTTCCCAGAGGATAAATAGGTTTTCTGGGAAGCGATGGATGTGGCCATACTCTACTCCACCTTTCTTCTAAAATGCTGAAATATTCTGTTTCGTTCATTTTACACCTCTATTTATCTTGTTTGATTTTGTTAAAAATCTCTACCTTAAAACCCTTTCGCTGGAAACAAATATGCGGGGGGAGGGATTCGAACCCTCGAACCCCTGCGGGAGTGGATTTCTCCCCTTCAGGTCTTGAGTCCACCGCCTTTGGCCACTCGGCAACCCCCGCTCATGTCTACTTCTATAATCTGCTTATCAAAATTTTGGTTCACAGGAGAGATTCGAGTTTCTCAATCACCTCTTCTTTTCTTGCCCTAACTCTCACCTTCTTGAACCGTGATTTTTCCCCGCCAACAATTTCTGCCTCGCCAAAAATCTCGCTCAGAATCTGTAAAAGCTCTTTATTTGCTCTGCCCCCCCTGGGTGGGCTTTTA
Source organism: Archaeoglobus neptunius (assembly GCF_016757965.1). NCBI lineage: Archaea > Methanobacteriati > Methanobacteriota > Archaeoglobi > Archaeoglobales > Archaeoglobaceae > Archaeoglobus > Archaeoglobus neptunius. The sequence goes on from NZ_JAEKIW010000005.1 coordinate 107,296, forward strand.
AGCCGTATTTCTATTGTTTTTCTCCACTGATTGTAGCCAAAACCAACGCTTTTTGAATTCGGTGTGACTTCCACACTCAGAACAGTCCACTCTCCTGCCTCGTTTAAGGCCTTCTCTATCATCCTCAGAAAACTCTATATTAAGCCTCTTAATCTTTTCCTCATGAAGGTCGGAATAATAGGAGCAAGCGGGTACACGGGTTCTGAACTTCTCCGAATTCTCGTCACACACCCCGAGGCGAATGTTACGGCAGCATCCTCAAGAAGATACGAGGGAAGGGAAATTTGGAGGATTCACAGATTTCTCAAGGGATTTTATGACCTGAAATTTTGCAGTCCCGATATTGACAACTTCACGGATTGTGATGTTGTGTTTACTGCCGTTCCTCATGGAGAGGCGATGAAGTATGTTCCCGATCTTCTGAATTCCGGAATTAAGGTTGTGGATATCTCGGCAGATTACAGGCTGGATAAGGAAACATACGAGAGAGTTTACGGAAAAGAGCATGTTGGTTATGTTGAGGCGGTTTATGGTCTGCCCGAACTTCACAGAGAAAAGATAAAAAGGGCAAACCTTGTTGCAAATCCCGGGTGCTACCCTACAGGCACAGTACTTGCTGTGGCCCCTCTTGCAAAACTTGAACTTGTTGAGAGGGTGGTTTTTGACTGCAAGAGCGGAATAACGGGTGCGGGGGATTCTCCGTCGGCCTTTACACACTATCCCAATCTTCACGAGTCGATAGTCCCATACAAGATTACGGCCCACCGGCATTACTATGAGATGGTCCAGGAGCTGGGAAAGCTTCAGAGCGACATAAGGATATCGTTCACACCTCAGGTGTTTCCGGGTTCAAGGGGGATTCTGACCAACGCTCATGTTTTTCTCAGGGGAGAGCTGGACAGGGATGAGTTATACAAGATTTATGAAAAATTTTACAGCAACTGCTTTTTCATCAGACTGCAGGAAGGTGTGAGCCTCTCTCAGGTTAGAGGTAGCAACTTCTGCGACATATCGATTCATCCTGGAGAAGACAGGGTAGTTGTGGTTTCAGCAATCGATAATCTTGTGAAAGGTGCCAGCGGGCAGGCTGTGCAGAACATGAATCTCATTACTGGCCTTGATGAGGAAACGGGACTAAAACTGCCACCACTCTTCCCCTGACTGGAGAAAATTTTTTAGACCGCCAGTAGATGAGATAAGGTATAAGGCAGGGAAAAGAGTATGACGGGTAAAGATGTGGTAACGATAAATGTTGGAAAAAATGGTGTAACGGAAAGCTTAATAAGCGAGATAAATCTCCTGCTTGAGAAACGTGGAGCTGTGAGGGTTAAAATGCTCAAAAATTTCAGGGAATCGTCTGGCAAGCATAAAAAAGAGCTTGCAGACGAGATAGCCTCTAAAGTTAAGGGGAGGCTTGTGGATTTCAGAGGATTCGTGCTAACCTTTGAGAGGTGAAGATATGGCGACAGTATATGATGTTCCGGCGGAATTGCTGATTAAGAAAGTTGCTGAAAAATTGAAAGACATGGTGGCCCCTCCCGAATGGGCGAAGTACGTTAAGACGGGTGTGCATAAGGAGAGAAGCCCCGAACAGGAAGACTGGTGGTATCTCCGATTAGCTTCAGTGTTCAGGAGAATCTATGTGGATGGGCCGGTTGGAATCGAGAGGCTGAGGACGTACTATGGTGGTAGAAAGAGAAGAGGATCAAAGCCTCCGAAGTTTAGAAAAGGGAGCGGTGCAATAGTCAGAAATGCACTTCACCAGCTTGAGCAGCTCGGCTTTGTTAAGAAGACAAGGGAGGGGAGAGTTGTTACGCCAATGGGAAGATCATTCCTCGATAAAGTGGCAACAGAGCTGAAATCAGAGCTTGTTTCCGAGATCCCCGCTCTCGAAAAATACTAAATTTATTTTAGGTGGTAAAAATGGATGACCTTGAGGAGATAAGGCGAAGGAAGCTGATGGAGTTGCAGAGACAAAAGGAGCTCGAGGAGATCCAGAAAGAAGAGATGAGAAGGCAGTATGAGGCGCAAAAAAAGGCAATATTGAGGGCGATACTCGAGCCGGAGGCGAAGGAGAGACTTTCGCGAGTTAAGCTTGCCCATCCGGAACTTGCAGAGGCCGTTGAAAATCAGCTCATTTACCTTGCCCAATCCGGAAGGTTGCAGAGCAAAATTACTGATAAAATGCTTGTTGAAATTTTGAGAAGAGTTCAGCCCAAAAAGAGGGAGACAAAAATTATTAGGAAGTGAGATTATGGGTAAGAAGACGATTGGTGTGAAAAAGAGACTGGCAAAGGCCTGCAAACAGAACAGAAGGGCGCCGGTGTGGATTACGATGAAGACCAAGAGAAGTGTGTTTGGAAGCCCTAAGAGAAGGCACTGGAGGAGGAACAAGTTGAAGGCGTGAGGTGACATCATGGCGAAGGTTGTTGTTGAACGGGTGTACACTATCAGACTGAAGCACAAAATGAAGAAGTATCCCAGATGGTTGAGGTCCAAAAAGGCCGCAAAGTACCTCAGAAGGTTCCTGAGCAGACACATGAAAGTTGAACCGGAGAACGTCAAGATAGACACGGCTGTTAATGAGAAAATATGGGAAAGAGGGGCTGAGAAACCGCCAGCGAGAATCAGAGTGAGAGCTGTGAAGTTTGACGATGGAATAGTTGAGGTTGAACTTGCCTAAATGAGGATTGCTGTTAACGGTAACCCACTCGTAGGACTGTACGCAAAGGTTTCAGAAGAATTCGCTGTAATTGGGGTTAACAGTGAGAACCTGATCACGGCAGTGGAAGAGAGGCTTGATGTTGAAGTGATAATAACGAAAATTGCGGGTTCAGAGCTCGTTGGTGCGATGATGGCCATGAATTCCAGAGGCGCCGTTGTGAGCAATCATATTCTTTCCACCGAGCTTGAAAAGCTCCAAAGCAAGATGGATGTTATGGTGGTGGATACGCCCATGACGTGCTTTGGTAACAATCTGTGCATCAATGACAGGGGCGGTGTGGCGAATCCAGAGATGGGTAACGAGGTCCTTGAAAAAATTTCCGATTTTCTCGACATTGATCTGGCGAAAGGTACTGTTGGGGGGATAAAGACGGTGGGAATGGCTGCTGTAATCACGAACTCCGGGGGGATCGCAAACCCAAACATTAACGAGTGGGAACTCAAGAAACTGGAAGATGTTTCGGGAGTTGAGGTGCTCACCGGCACCGTTAACTTCGGCACTGATATGGTGGGGTCAAGCTTAATTGCGAACTCAAAGGGATATGTTGTTGGTAGAGATACGACAGGCTTTGAACTTGGTATAGTTGAGGAGGCTCTGTTTCCGAGGTGATGGGGATGAAATTTGAGATAGTAGGCATGTTTAGGACTTCAGAAGGGTGGCAGAACTTTAAAAAGATAATCGATGCACATAACGAAAAATATGCCATGGAGAAGGTTTATTCACTGATTGGGAGCAATCACAAGGTCAAGAGGCATTTGATAAAAATTGAGTCCGTAAAGCAGGTGGAGTAAAAATGGCGTCGGAAAAAGAAGTTCAGGAGAAGATTGCGGTTCTGCAGTACTTACAGGGGGAAGCAGAAACCCTGCAGAGGAGAATTGTCGAGATGGAGGTTCTTGAGAGCGAGTACAGGAAAACACTTGAAACGCTTGAATTTTTCGAGTCCATTGACGGGGATGTCGAGGCACTGATGAATCTTGGTGGTGGAGTGTTTGCGTATGTGGATGTCAAAAATAGCAGGAAGATGCTCGTGGACATTGGTTCGGGTGTTGTGGTGGAAAGAGAGGTCAAAGATGCGATTGAGTTTGTCAAAAACAGGATAAAGAGGATAGAGGAGAATACGGAGAAGCTCACATCCATGCTGCAGCAGGTTCTGTCTCAGGCTTCGAAAATTCAGGAAGAACTGGCTTCACAGGAGAGAAAGTAAATGTTTAAGGCTCTAAAGGAGAAATTAAAGGGGCTCAGAAAGAAAATAGAGGAGGAAGAGAGGGAAGAGGAGGAAAAGATAATAGCAGAAATTGAAAGGAAATCGAAAGAGGCTGAAATAGAGTCCAAGAGGTCGAAAGAGCAGAAGGTGAAGGTAGGACTAAAGGACAAGATCACGGCACTGGTAGTGAGCAGAGAGGTGGTCATAGACGAAAAGAAGGTTGACAGGATTCTTGATGAGCTCGAGATAATTCTCCTGGAGAGCGACGTGGCTTTTGAGGTTGTGGATGCAATTTCTGAAGCCTTGAAGAGCAGGCTCGTTGGAAAAAGAAAGAAAATTACGGAGAAACTCTCAGATATTGTGATTGAAGAACTCAAAAAAATTCTTCTTGAAATTCTGGAAAGGGAGAGGTTCGATTTTGATGAATTTGTTGCAGAAAGACTGAAGAAGAAAAAACCTCTCAACATTGCATTTGTTGGTGTCAATGGAACGGGTAAAACAACAACGATCGCAAAGATTGCCAACAGACTGATGAAAAAGGGTTACTCAGTAGTTCTGGCTGCGGGTGATACCTTCAGGGCTGGGGCAATAGAGCAGCTTGAGGAGCATGCAAAAAAGCTGGGCGTCAGGATTATCAAGCACAGACAGGGTGCAGATCCGGCGGCGGTAATTTACGATGCTATAAAGCATGCGGAGAGCAAGGGAATAGACATCGTTCTCGCAGATACTGCTGGAAGGATGCATACAAAGAAAAACCTGCTCGATCAGCTTGAAAAGATCAAGAGAGTTACCAAACCTGATCTGATAATCTTCGTTGATGAGAGTATTGCAGGCAACGATGCCGTTGAGAGGGCGAAAATGTTTGCTGAAACAGTGGGTATTGACGGTAGCATCCTGACCAAACTCGATGCGGATCCGAAGGGAGGATCAGCGATATCCATCAGCTACGTAACCGGAAAGCCAGTGCTGTTTTTCGGCGTAGGTCAGAGTTACGATGATCTCGTGAAGTTCGATTCGAAATGGCTTATTGAGAGAATTTTCTCATGAGAATACTGATTCCTTTCAAGGCCACGAATCCAAAATCGAGACTTTCCGGAATTCTGGATTTTGAAGAAAGAAAAAAACTTGCTGAGCTGATGCTTCTGGATGTTGTCGAAGCTGTGAGTAGATTCGGTAGTGTAAAGGTAGTTTCACCTGCAAAAATAAATATCGAAGGTGTTGATGTGGTCGTTGATAGCTCAGACCTGAATACTGTTGTTAATAGTGAGATCAACAACGTACCGCTGGCCGTTGTGATGTCCGATCTTCCTCTTTTGAGTGGTGACATCCTCCAGAGATTTTTCAATTCTGAAGGGGATGTTGTCATAGCCCCCGGCAGGAAGGGGGGAACCAACATGCTCCTTGTGAGAAGGGAAGGGTTCAGAGTTTCTTACCATTACGGAAGCTTTTTCAAACACGTTGAGTATGCCAGAAAGATCGGCTTCTCGGTTTCGATTTTTGACTCCTTTTATTCCTCGGTTGACATAGATGATGAAAGCGATTTGCTGGAGCTGATCATGCATGGGAAAGGAAAGAGATCATGGAAGTTCCTAACACAACTGGGTTTCAGGGTCAGCTTTGAGAAAACACCCAGGCTTGAGCGGGTATCCTGATCATAGCATGTATTTTATATCGTAGCAGGCGGTAGACGTAGATAACGTAAGAGATTGATAACTTCATCTGCGTTGTAACCCAGAATGTGTGCCCCGATTATTCTGTTCTCCAGCAATATCTTGTAGGCCGAATGCTTCAATCCGATGCCAGTTTGATGTGCCCCGTGCTAGGTTTCTATCCCCATCCGCGACACCCGTCCCCACAACGATAAGATTGTACATGATTCATCATGTTTTTCTAAGTCTAAATCGCTTTACTTTAAAGAAGAATTTTTAAAGATTAATAACCAAACATTAACTCCATGGAAATTGTCCACATATCCGATGTGCACTTTGGCTCCGAGTTGATAAGGGGCAAAATCGAAGAGGCCGTGAGGCAGATAAATGCAATGGAACCCGATCTGGTTATCCTAACCGGGGATATAGGTATGTGGGGAATTCACCACGAATTCAGGGAGGCTTATGAAACTTTATCCAATCTCAAACCGGAGCTTTTTGCAGTTCCCGGAAATCATGACGCCAGAAATGACGGTATCAAATACTTCAAGCTGTACTTCGGTAGGAACAGAAAGGTGCTGAAATTTGATGATTTTGTTTTTGTTGGGGTTGACAGCACTCTCCCGGATTCCGATGATGGCTATATTGGTCCTGAGCAAAGGCAGTGGATCACCGAAAAAGTCAGAGGGAGCTGCATAAACTTCATAACGCTCCATCACCACGTCGTCCCGGTTCCCCATACAGGGCGAAACATGAATGTTCTTATTGATGCAGCGGAGTTTGTCGAAACCCTGACTCTGAACTGCCATGGTGCGATAGTTCTGGCCGGACACAGACACGTGCCGTACTCAACAAAGCTTCTCAGGACACACATAATCCATGCCGGTTCGGTAAGCTCGTACAAAGTACTGATGCCAGACAACAACTACAACATACTAAAGGTTGGTGGGGGTAGGATAGACCTGAAGCTAAGATTTGTCGATCTGGGGGAGGTGGAAATCGGAAGCTTTCAGCTCAAGCCAGTAACTCCTGAATCAATGCTCAGATACCACAGGCTCACCTCAACGAGGAAAGTTCTGCTTTTATCCAGAAGAAACGACTGCAGATCTAAAATTGCCGAGGCTCTGTTTAACAAACTCTCTCCGGGCAACATGCATGCTGTCAGTGCCGGGCTTGAACCTTCTGCCAGTCTCAATCCTATGGTTTCCAGAATACTGGGTGAACTGGGTCTCAGTGTTACCAAACCGAAAAAATTTGTGGAGGAAATGGCTAAGGATGCAGACTACGTGGTCTCTTTTGATGAGGATATCACGGCAGATGAGATCTGGAAGGTTAAAAGACCCAATAACGAAGACGAGTGCAGGAAGCTCGTCAAAATGCTGGAGGAAAACATCAGGGATCTGGTGTGGAGAATTTTACTTTAGTTCGCAGCACGGAAAGTACTCCACTTCAACTCTGGCCTCTTTCAGAAGCTCAAGCCCCCTTTTGTCCGCATACTCTTTGCCGTACACGACTCTCTTTATACCTGCGTTGATTATTATTTTTGCACAGGTTATGCACGGACAGTGGGTGGAATACAGGGTACCACCATCAACACTGATCCCAAACTTTGCAGCCTGAATTATGGCGTTTTGCTCCGCATGAACACCCCTGCAGAGTTCCTGCCGCTCTCCGCTCGGAACGGACATTCTGTCCCTTAAACATCCGACCTCATCGCAGTGCAGCAGACCCGAAGGCGCACCGTTATAGCCGGTTGCGAGAATTCTCTTGTCCCTGACAATCACAGCTCCAACTCGCTGTCTCAAACATGTTGATCTCCTGGCAACAACGCTGGCTATCTCCATAAAATACTCGTCCAGTGTTGGTCTGTTCATTATCACAACCTCAGAAACTTTCTGGCGTTTTTCAATGCAACCTTCTTTGCCTCATCCTGGCCAACGCTCCCGGCAATTTTTTCTGCAGCGATCGCCACAGTCGTGAATTCCGTATCTCTGTATCCAACATCGCTGTTTAGCATGAATCTCTCGCAGCCGTACTCTTCAATTATCTTCACAACGTCCTCAGGAGAGAGTTTTCCGGACTGTACGGTCAGGCCAATCCAGCACTCAGTTTTTAAAGCCAGATCGAGATTTTCAAAATTCACGTGATCAATGACTGCCAGCTCATCCGGGAACCCCGAATCGCCCAGAATTTTCAAAATTTTCTCAGTGATCTCTCTTTTGTTTTTCCTTGGGGTGTGAATTATGCAGGGGATGTCGAGTTTTTTTGCAATTTCGAGCTGGGATTTTAATACATTCTTCTCTTCATCAGTGGCAGATTCAAGCCCTATCTCTCCAAAAACCAGCCATTCGCCTCTTTCGAGGTAGTCAAAGGCCACTCCGTAGTTCGGTGGAATGCATCGGGGATGGATGCCAACTGCCGGGTACATTTTTATTCCTGCAGCTTCGCATCTTTGCGTTTCGAACTCCACAAGCTTTCTGAAGGAGTCTATCATTGTCTGAGGATACATGGGTTTTATTGGGTAGAAAGAGAGGCTGCATATCTCCTTAATTCCGACCTCGCTCATCATTGCCAGCTCACTGAAACCGAGCCCCTCAGAATGAAGATGGGAGTCGAAATACATGTTGATTTGAAATGATGAAGGATTATTAAACGTTTTCATCCAAAAATTTATAACGTTTTAAAACTCCGTCCTTTTAATGAGGCTGATTGTAATGCTGGCCATTGTATTTCTGGCCACGATCCCTCCAGCAATGGCCCTCAGGGTCGGCGTTTATGATAATCCACCTCTCGTTTTTAAGGAGGATTCAGGATTTAAAGGTTTTTATATTGATATTCTTAATCATATCGCGGAGCAGGAAGGATGGGATGTGGAGTATGTGTACGGAAACTTTCCATCTCTTTTAAAGATGCTCAGGAACGGGGATATCGACCTGCTGGTCGCAGTGGCATATACCGAAGGAAGAGCAAAGGAATTCAACTACAGTAACGAGTCTGTTATCACCAACTGGGGGGTTGTTGTTACCAAATCCAAGCTTGACTCCATCCTTGACCTCAGGGGGCTAAGGGTGGCTGGTGTTGTTGGGGATGTTTATTTTGAAAGTTTAAAGCAACTCGCAAAGAAATTTAACATTGACTGCCAGTTTGTTGGGATTGAGGGAGATTACAGGGAAGTCTTTGATGCAGTCAATTCCGGTGATGCTGATGCAGGAGTTGTCTCGAGAATTTATGCCTCGTTTTATGCCAGAGACTCCGGTCTGAAGGAGACAGGTATCATATTCAATCCGGTGGAGCTGCGATTTGTTGGTAACGACAGGGAGGTTCTGCAGAAGATAGATAGAGATCTTGCCATACTGAAAGAAGACCCAAATTCGATCTATTACCAGTCCCTTGAACGCTGGTTTGGGGCCAAGGTCGAGTTCATTCCCGAATGGGTGTACAGAGTCATAGCAGTCCTCCTCGTGCTGTTTATCTTTGCCTTTGCAATTGACGCTTACTTGAGCAGGGAGGTGAGAAAGAGGACTGCAGAAGTTAAAAAAAGCGAAATGTTTCTCAGAGCAGTTTTTAATGCCATTCAGGACGGTATATCTGTGCTGGATGTAAATATGAACGTACTGATGGTCAATCACGCAATGGAGAGGTGGTACGGCGATGTTGTAGGAAAAAAGTGTTACCAAGCCTATTATGGCCGAAACGAACCCTGTGAGAACTGTCCAACTTTTGAGGCAATAAAAAGCAGAGAGTTGAGGAGAGGGGTGGTGCCCGGTTCTCCGGATTCGGATTTGGAGTGTCTGGAGATCTTTAGCTATCCTATGGTGGAGAACAATGAGGTTAAAATGATTGTTGAGTTTGTCAGAGATATAACTGAGAAGAAGAAGGTTGAAGAGGATTTGATGAAGTCCCTGGAGAGGTACGAGTACCTGTGGAACAGCACAAACGATATACTTTACATCCATAATCTGGAAGGTTGTTTTGTCAGTGTAAACAGGAGGGCTTTGGAACTTTTGGGGTATGGTGTGGACGACAATGTTGAGGTGTGGGATGTAATTCCCGAATCTTACGTGGATTTTGTGAAAGAGAAAATTGAGGAGATTTGCAGTACAAAAGGTCCAGCAGGGCCTTTTGAGTTGCCTGTTAAAGCAAAGGATGGAAGAGAGCTGTGGCTTGAAATTGTAGCGCACCCTGTGATTGAGAATGGAGATGTTGTGGCAGTATACGGAGTGGCGAGAGATATAACGGAAAGAAAAGCTGTTCTTGAAGAAATAGAGAAGAACATTGCACTCATCTCTTATCTTGTCGACAGGATAAGAAACCCTCTAGCTGCTGCGAGGGCGTACTGCGAGGTTAAGGAAAAGCTGGGTGAAGACGTGTTTGACAGAATCATTGAGAATATCGACAGAGTCACATATCTCATTGTTGATCTCGATAAAGTATGGGAAAATATGGACAGACTCAGGGGAAGGTTAAGGAAAAAATAATGAAATTTTTATGACCTTTCCTCCTCTGATTCTTTATGCGAAAAGACATTGGGTTCAAAGAGGCATTCAGCATCGGCGTTGGAGGTATGATTGGAGGAGGGATTTTCGCTGTTCTTGGGCTGAGCGTTCAGCTCTCAAAAAGCTCAGCGCCAATAGCCTTTCTACTTGCAGGTTTAATTGCTCTGATCACGTCTTACTCGTATGCCAAACTGTCGATAAGATTTCCCAGTGAAGGTGGAACTGTTGAGTTTTTGGTGAAGGCTTTCGGAAATGGTATATTTTCGGGAGGGCTGAACATCCTGCTCCTGTTGGGGTATATTGTTATGGTTTCCCTCTACGCCTATGCTTTCGGGAGTTATGGGGCGAACTTGCTGTCTGATTATGTGGTGGTAAGACACATTCTGATAACTGCCGTAATCTCGCTGTTTACATTCATAAACGCATATGGGGCACTCGTAAGCGGTAAGACCGAAGACCTTCTTGTGGCATTTAAGCTCACCATCCTTATTGTTGTTGCAGGGGTGGGATTAACGCTTGTCAACCCGGAAAGGCTCCAGCCATCCACGTGGGTCGATCCGGTGAGTATAGTGGCAGGTGGAATGATCATATTTCTTGCATATGAGGGTTTTGAGCTCATCGCAAATACCGGAAATGATGTCAAGGATCCGAAGATACTACCTAAAGCCTTATATTCGGCCGTGATTGTTGTGATAGCCGTTTACGTTCTTGTAGCGGTTGTGACGGTGGGCACCCTTCCCTACGAGACCATTGTGGAGTCAAGGGACTATGCGCTGGCAAAGGCTGCAGAACCATCAATGGGAGAGGCAGGTTTTCTTCTCGTAACTCTTGCAGCTCTGGCATCAACTGGTTCTGCCATTAATGCAACGCTCTACGGGACAGCACGAATCAGCTATATGGTTGCAAAGTACGGTGAGCTACCCCAGATTGTGGAAAGGAGGGTTTGGAAACAGGCTCATGAGGGTTTACTGGTCATAAGCATCATTTCGCTGATTCTAGCCAATACCGCAAACCTTGAGTCCATTTCCGTTGCAGGTAGCGGTAGCTTTCTCATCATCTTCTTTTTTGTAAATGTCGCAGCTTTGAAACTGAGACATAAGCTTAAGATAAATCCAGCAATCCCCGCTGCTGGGGCAATCCTCACATTTGCGGCTCTGTCAATACTGGTTTACAGGATGGCAGCAGAGGCAACGAACCTTGCAATTCTTGTTGGTTTGGTTCTGGCATCCTTTTTAATTGAGGCCCTCTACAGAACAACCACTGGTAGAAAAATAAGCGTTTATGTGGACAGCAGACTCAAAAAGAGGGAGGAAACCATCAGAAACTGGGAGGGATGGATAGCTGGGGTGGTGGATGGAGTATCCGGCCTGATTAAAGATGCTGAGATATATCTCGCAGGCAGCGTTGCAAGGGGGGAGGTTGATAAAGCCCACGATGTTGACCTGCTGGTTTTTGTAGATGATGTTAGTGATGACATGCAGCATGAGTGTCAGAAAGCCATGCGCAACCTTCCAGTGGACCTTCATTTTATAAGCAGAGAGGATAAAGAATCCGCCCTGAAAAAGGCAAAGCACTACAAGCGACTCGAGATCTAAAAAGAAAAAATTGGTTTATAGTTTTTTAACTACACCCTCACCCTTCACATTCATGTCTCCAGACCAGCCGTCCTCACCCTTAACAAATGTAGGCATGAGTTCAAAATCCCCGCCAATTCTGATTTCTCCAGCCTTCATATCCCCTCCGACGAACCCGCAGGAACCGTGGATTTTGATCACACCACCTTTCATTTCCGTACCTATGAAATCGCCAGCATTTCCCTTTATTTCGATCTCTCCTCCAGCCATTTTCTCTCCTATATAGTTTCCGGCATTACCCTCAATGGTTATCTTTCCACCGTTCATGCCGGTGGCATTGCCATAGTAAGCACATCCAACAAGGTTTCCGGCGTTACCCATGACAGTTATCTCTCCGTCCTTCATCTCCGCACCAAGCCAGTCGTCCGCATCGCCCTCAATTACTATCCTGCCCCCTGCCATATATGCTCCGCAGTTGGCGCCAACGCTCCCTTTAACTACGATCTCTCCCTCAGCCATCCTGCAGCCAATCCATTTGACCTTGCTGAAGTCACCTTCAAGGACAAGCTTTTTGTCGTCTCCCTCTCTCACAACCTCGAAAAGCTCTCCCAGTTCCACGAGGTCTTTGCCATAGTAAACCTTGAATTTCTTTACTTCCTCTATATCCTTCTCTGCCAGATCGGGTGTGAGTTCCGCCTCAACGGTTACCACAAACTCCGCTTTCGGTTTTATGATGATCATTTTTACCACCTCCTCAGATTACTATTCTTTCTGGTTTCTTCAGCCAGCTTTCCTCCACTCCGTAGTTCTGAAGTTCCACACTGTAGTACCTGAAGTAGTCCTCCAGATCTGCTTTTATTGCCTCAAGGTCCACTCTGCCCGTAGCATCGACCCAGTACGTCTTGCCCCAGTACTCCTCTACGAGATTTCCGTCCTTGGCCACGATTATACCATCTTTTATGGTGTAGACAGCCGTCTTGAACGTCTTGTAGATTTTTTCAAAGTCATTTGAAGTGTCCACATTCAGTGGATCGAGGTCGTAGATTGCGATGTCTGCATCAGCCCCTATCCCGAGATGTCCCTTATTCGGCAATCCTAGAATTCTTGCTGGCAGCGATCTGGTCATGTGGATAACCTCTTCGAGCGTTTTCTCCACATCAATTGCCGGCAGATTCGAAGCTTTCTGGACGAATGGACTCACCTTCTCAAGCTCACCTTCTCTCATTTTCCTGCTCATCAGCATGGCCATTATATACGGATACTCGGTGAATGGTCCACCGTTTGGATAGTCCGTGGTGAGCACGACTTTATCACTATCCGTAAGAAGTCCAAGCTCCATACCAATAGCCCACTGGAGAGCGTGTACGGGATTCTTTGGCAGATATGCGATCGGCACAATGCCAGCTCCCCCCTCAACCTCACTGTCCTTGTTACTCCATCTGGAGCCTGTAAGCCTGTGAAGGGTGAACTGGAAGGGTGCATCTCCGGTCATGGCTGTTGCATGGCCGAATATCGGCTGACCCATGTCGATTGTGACGTTGTCCATTGCATTTACGGTCTTCGCTATCTCCTCGGCACCGCTTGCGACCGTTCTCCAGCTATCTCCTGCATATGAATTGAACTGCACATGGGTAACGTGCAGCACCTGTCTGGCGTCGTTGCTGAACTTGCTTGCCAGCCTGATGCTCTCTATGGTCGTCTCGTAGTTTCCGGGCACTCCGAGTCTGTTGCAGTGCAGGTGGACTGAATGGTTCAGCTTGAGCTCTTCTGTGGCCTGTATGAGTGACAGGATGATCTCTCTCGGTGTTACGTTGAATCCCGGTACCTGGTCGTCCAGGCTGCTCACGTTTCCTCCGTACATCCACGCTTCAACGCCGCCAGGATTGACGACTTTAACACCAAATCCTTTAGTTCTCTCAATAGCCCATGCTATGAAGGCTTTAAGCTTTTCCATCTCCTTTTCAGCCACGTATTTCAGCACGAAGTGCCAGTTCCCAAAAACAGGCAGCGCTGCTTTGTCCAGCATGGGGATCGCATCAAGCTCCTCATGAGTGTGAAGAGCTCCGATCGGTGGCTGAGCAGCTTCGAATACTGATGTGTAGCCCATCTTAGTGTACTCATATCCGATCGCAGGGGATGTGAGCAGAACTCTTCCAATAGCGGCCCTGAATTTATTCGCAATGTTCCTGACAACCCTCATTTCCTCAGGACGCATGGTTCTTCCGGTGTTCATTTTGCTTCCCGCTATGTGTGCATGCATGTCCACTCCACCGGCCACGACGAGCTTGTTGGTGGCGTCTATAACCTTTACATCCTCCCCTTTCAATTCACTCTCTTCAACAATTTTTCCATTTTTAACGAAAATATCCATTTTCTCAGCTTTAACACCATTTTTAGGGTCAATTACTATCCCGTTTTTAATATGAAGTGCATGATGCATCACAATCACCCCTTAAATTCCTCAACTTTTTCAAGCAGCTTCTCAAGAATCTGCTCGTCACTCCAGTATTCTGAGTCAACCACTTTCTTCACTCTGAGCGGTATTCCATCCATTCTGTATGCGGTACCCTCAGCCTCCAGTCCGGCAACTGCAGAGGGAATGACAACGTTGGCGAGCAGGGTCGTCATGTTGGGAAATGGATCAATCTGGATAACCGGTATGTCTTTCAGGTGTTTCACTGCAGCCTTCGGGAAGTGAGCTGCAGGATCGGAAGCTATTATCAGGGCCGCATCACAGTCTTTTCTCTTCAGAACTTCTACAGCTGAGAATTCTGCAGGAGAGAATCTGGGATATCCCCGGCTGAAATCTATTGCGTACTGATATCCAGCTTCCCATGCTGGAACCTCACCAGCACCAACGACGTTGTAATGTCCCCTCATGGGCCAGATTACCCATCTTGTGGTGCGATTGAGAAGTTGAATGAGCTTAACGGCATTTTCTATGTTTCTGTCTCTTCCTCTCGACTGCGTAACGCCAAGACCGTATAGTATGGCACCATATTTGGCGTTCTTCATCGTTTCAGCAAGCTCCATTAACTTTTCCTTGCTTACTCCGCCCACCTCGTCCGGCACAACATCTGCGTTTCCGGAGATAATCGCTCTTAGAGCGGAGATAATTGGATAGTCATATCCCGGTTTAATCTGTATGAAATCGTCCGCAAGTTTGGCGGTCTTTGTCGGTCTGACGTCAACAACAATAACCTTCCTCTGCTTTCTGTCTTTTATCAGCAAACCTTTTGCAGAGATTGAATACCTCATCCCGTGCCTTGGATGGGCCTCCATCGGGTTTGCTCCCCAGAAAATCACAACATCTGCCCTGTTCTTTATTGCTCCAAGCGATCCACCGGGCAAACCCTCCTCAATAACGGCGAGAGTTCCGGGTGCATGGCAAACACTTGCACACTGATCGTAAATTCCACGAACCTTCTCAGTCAGAATCACACCCAGTCTTATGGCCTCATTAACTGTAGAGGCCCATCCGTAAAGCAGTGGTTTTTTGGCGTTTACAAGAATTTCTGCAGCTTTTTCGATCGCCTTTTCGTAGCTTACTTCTTTACCATCAATCATTGGAGCCTTAATTCTTTCCTTCTTCGAGAACTTGCTGCTACCAAGCTTGCAGAGCTTTTTTGACTTGAACTGTTCAATGTCAAACTGTCCGTCGTCACAAACACTTCCACAAAACGTGCAGATTACATTCTCAACCATCTTAAATCGCCTCCAGAAGTTCCTTAACACTCAAAACTTTATCATCGGTCTTTTCAACCGTGCCCTTCACGCCCTTAAACTGGGGCATTCCTGTTCCGTCGGTAGAGGGGTCGATAACCATGTTTGCATACGGGCCCATTGGGATGAATATCATTCCTTTCGGCACATTCCCTTTTTTTGCGAAAACTACTACCTCCCCAAACTCTGTTTTTACCTTTACCCTGTCTCCTTCCTGTAACCCAAGGGTGTCCCAGTCCTCCTCGTTAAGCTCAGCGTAATTGACGGCGTTGAAGTATTCTTCTGTCAATTTTTCCTCAACAGTGGCCCCCTGATTGAGGGTTCTGCCAGATATAACTTCTACTTCCAGCATGCTATCACCAAAAGTTTTTGATATCGTCAAATGAAATACTATTTAACTATTCTCTTTTTAGCCGATATTACTGATTGTTCATATCGTTGGAAAAAGAGGTAAATAATCGTGAGGGCTAGTGAGCGTACATGCTGTCCATAGCCATCCCATCATCAAGCCTGATTAATGAAAAAGACGAGAAAATCAAAACATATAAGGTCGGCATAATTGCAAGGGCCGCAGCAGTTTTCAGAGTTGATGAGATAATTATATATTACGACCCTATTCTTGATGAATCCGATTTTATTGCAGGGATACTCGAATATCTTGAAACCCCCCAGTATCTGAGAAAGCACATATTCCCCATCAAAAAATCGTTACAGTATGCGGGTTTGCTTCCCCCTTTGGGAATCCCATCTCACAGGTCGAAACATTTAAAAGTCGGTGAAACAAGGGAGGGCGTTGTAAGACATGTTGCCCCTGACGGGACGCGATGGGTGGATATCGGCACCGATGCCCTGGCGCCCTTGAAGTGTGGTAGGGAAAAGGGCGCCCGCGTGACCGTCAGGATCTGTTCGAAGAAGCCGTTGCGGGTGGAAGAAGCGGAGCCTCAGGAGTACTGGGGCTACAGGATAAGGAAGCTCGAACTGAAAGAGCTGGTAAGAAGAAAGAATCTGGTGGTAACTTCCCGAAAATGCGGGGTTCCAAAACCGCCGGAAATAAAGCGAAATGTCACGCTGGTATTCGGAAATCCGGAAGAAGGTGTGTTCGAAATAGCAGAAAGGTTGGGGATAAAAATGGAAGCAAAATGCTGGAATGTGGTGCCTCAGCAGGGAACACGAACTGTTAGGTTAGAGGAAGCTATATTCGCAGCTCTCTCACTCGTTAATTTTGCAGACTACTGGGGTGGTTTAGAATGAAGTATCACAGACCAAGAAGGGGTTCTTTAGCGTTTTCCCCGAGAAAGAGGGCTAAGAGCATCATACCAAGAGTTAGGTCCTGGCCGGAATGTGACAGGGTTAGGATGCAGGGGTTTGCTGGCTACAAGGCAGGGATGACCCATGTGGTGATGATAGACGACAGAAAGAATTCTCCAACGTATGGGGAAGAGGTGGTTGTACCAGTAACGGTAATAGAGACTCCGCCGATGAAAGTCGCAGCGGTTAGGGTGTACAGGAGAACTCAATATGGCTTGCAGATTGCTGCAGAAGTCTGGAGCGACAATCTCGATGACTTTCTTGACAGAAGGCTGAACCTTCCAAAGAAAAAACCTGATGTGGAAAGGCTGAAGGAAGCAGTGGAAGATGGAGCATCAGAAATTAGAGTTGTAACGTACACTCAGCCGTATATGATTACCGGGGTTCCAAAGAAGGTTCCCGATGTGATGGAGCACAGAATTGGTGGAAATGTTGAGGAGGCTCTTGATTATGCAGTTTCCAAACTTGGAAATGAAATTGCGATTTCGGAAGTTTTTGAGGAAGGGGCTTTGATCGATGTTATTTCAATTACGAAGGGTAAGGGCTTTCAGGGACCGGTTAAGAGATGGGGCGTTATAACGCTGGATGCAAAGCATGCGAGAAGCAGCAAACACAGGAGGGTTGGGAATCTCGGTCCATGGAACCCGCACCACGTCAGGTGGACTGTGCCGCAGGCAGGCCAGATGGGTTTCCACCAGAGGACGGAGTACAATAAGAGGTTGATAAAGATTGGTGATAATGGGGAGGAAATCACGCCTAGAGGAGGATTCCTGCACTATGGCGTCGTCAGAACTCAGTACGTTCTGGTTACCGGATCAGTTCCGGGAAGTGTGAAGAGGCTCGTGAGGATGAGAGATGCGATAAGACCGCCAAAGGTTCAGTTTGATGGTGTTAACATTGTGTATGTGAGCACAACGTCCAAACAGGGGAGATGAGTATGAAGGCCAGAGTATTGGGCTTGAACGGTGAAGTTGTGGAGGAAATAGACCTTCCTGAAGTTTTCAACGAGGAGTTCAGACCGGACATCATAAAGAAGGCTGTACTTGCAATTCAGTCTCATAGGAGACAGCCTTATGGTCCAAACCCGCTCAGCGGTGTCAACTATGCCTGGGAAAACTGGGGACCGGGACACGGATATGCAAGGGTTCCGAGATGGAAACTTGGAAGAAGGGCCGTGGTCGTCCCTCAAGCCGTAGGAGGGAGGAGAGCGCATCCTCCAAAGCCACAGAGAAAGTGGGCAGAGAAAATAAACAAAAAGGAGATGAGAAAGGCCCTGAAATCGGCGATAGCTGCAACAGCCAGTGAGGAGCTTGTAAAGGCGAGAAATCATCTTTTTGAAGGAGAACTGCCCAAGATTGTGAGTGACGAGCTGAATGCGGTCAAGAGAACAAAGGATGTTGCCGAGGTTTTAAAGGCAGTTGGTGTTTACATGGACGTTGAAAGGGCAAAGGAAAGAAAGAGGTACAGGGCTGGAAAAGGGAAAATGAGGGGAAGAAGATATATCGGAAAGAAAAGCGTTCTGATCGTTGTGGATAAGGATGATGGAATAATCAAGGCAGCAAAGAACCTTCCGGGAGTTGACGCGGTCCTCGTTAAAGATCTTAATGTTGAACTCCTTGCTCCCGGATGCCATGCCGGAAGATTGACCGTGTGGACGAAATCGGCTGTGAATTATCTGGGTGAGTGGTTATGCTGATCAGATGTTTTCTCGTAACAGAAAAGAGCGTTGCGGAGCTTGAAAAAAATGTTCTCACGGCTATAGTGGACATAAGGGCAAGAAAGCAGGACATCAAAAGGGAGATCGAGAGGCTGTTTAACGTTGAGGTTGACAGGGTGAACACCCTGATAACACCAAAAGGTGAGAAGAAGGCCTACATAAAATTAAAGCCGGATTATTCGGCTGAAGAGGTTCTTTCAAAGCTGGGAGTGTTCTGAGGTGGTGTAAAATGGGTAAAAGAATAATCTCTCAAAATAGGGGGAAAGGAACCCCAACTTACAGGGCTCCGTCTCACAAATACAGGGCCGAGGTCAAGCATCTCAGGTTTAAGGATGATACCGTTGTTGCGAAGGTTGTTGATATCCAGCATGATCCTGCGAGAAATGGTCCGGTGGCCTTGGTACAGCTCCCGGATGGGAGAAGGGAGTACATTCTTGCCGTTGAAGGAATTGGAACCGGAGATCTGATATATGCCGGAGACAGTGTTCAGATCTCATCGGGAAATATCACATACCTCAAAAACATTCCGGAGGGCACACCTGTTTGTAACATTGAAGCTCAGCCCGGTGATGGGGGCAAGTTCATCAGATCAAGTGGGACTTTTGGATTCATAGTTTCCAGAGAAGAAGATAAGGTGCTTGTGCAGATGCCGTCTGGAAAGCTGAAATGGTTCCATCCGAACTGCAGGGCTATGATCGGCGTGGTAGCAGGTGGCGGAAGGACGGATAAGCCCTTTGTCAAGGCTGGGAAGAAATACTACAAGATGAGGAGCAAGGCTGCAAAATGGCCACGCGTTAGGGGTGTGGCCATGAACGCTGTTGACCATCCATTCGGTGGTGGTAAGCACCAGCATGTTGGTAAGCCCAAGACTGTGAGTCGTAACGCTCCTCCGGGCAGGAAAGTTGGAAGTATTGCCGCTCGCAGGACTGGTGTGAGGAGGTGATTGGATGGCGTTAAAGAGTAAGGTTGTAAGACCGAGAGATTTCAAATATCGCGGTTACACACTTGAAGAATTGCAGAAAATGCCACTTGACGAGCTTGCAAAGCTTTTACCGTCAAGAGAAAGGAGAAAGATCAAACGAGGATTTACTGAGCAGGAGGAAAAACTCCTGAGAAAGCTCAGGAAGAAGGGAATGGCAAGGACGCACTGCAGAGACATGGTGGTGCTGCCTGAGATGGTTGGCAAGGTAATTTTTGTCCACAACGGCAGGGAATTTGTCAGAGTTGAAATAAAACCGGAGATGATAGGACACCGTCTGGGCGAGTTCGCTCAGACAAGGCGTTTCGAGAAACACAGCGGTCCTGGTGTCGGTGCTACGAGAAGCAGTAAATACGTGCCGCTGAAGTGATACCATGGCGAGGGTAAATTACGCTTACAAACCGGAGGATGATACAAGGGCTGCAAAGGCTATGGGCTATGAGATGCCGATAAGTCTCAAACATGCCGTTGAGATATGCAGAGAGATAAGGGGGAAGAAGATAGAGGAAGCAAGAAAACTCCTCGAGGACGTCATTGAGATGAGAAAACCGCTGCCCTTCAGAAAGCACAAGAAGAAAGTGGCTCATAAAAGGGGGTTGGAAAAGTGGTATGCTGGAAGGTATCCCCAAAAGGCAGCCAAGTATATCCTGAAGGTGATCAAAAATCTCGAGGCCAATGCCGAGTACAAGGGGCTTGACGTTGAAAACCTGGTTATCGTGCATGCTCAGGCTCAGAAGGGGAGGGTAATTCAGAGATACATGCCAAGGGCCTTTGGAAGGGCAACACCAAGATTTCAGCAGCTTACAACTGTAGAGCTTGTGGCCGAGGTGAGGTAATGGCGGTAGAAAGGAAGTTTGTGCAGGATAGGCTGAAAAAGCTGATGGTGAAGGAATGGATTAAAGGAGAGGTCAGAACTGCCGGATTTGGTGGAGTCGATATTCTCAGAACTCCTCTTGGAACACAGGTTACGCTTTTTGTGGAGAGGCCGGGACTCGTTATCGGAAAGGGTGGTAGAAGGATAAAGACTCTAACAGAAAAGCTGAAGGTCTTTGGTATTGAAAATCCTCAGGTTAGCGTTGACGAGGTTGAGAAACCAGAGTTCAACGCACAGCTCATGGCCTCGCTTCTGGCAAGGGCACTCGAGAGAGGATGGTATTTCAGAAGGGCAGGTTACAGGTTCCTTTACAGGATAATGGAGGCCGGAGCAAAAGGGTGTGAAATTGAGATCAGCGGAAAACTCGTCAGTGAGAGGGCGAGAACGGAAAAGTTTGTCGCCGGAACGATAATCCACACTGGAGATCCAGCGGAGAGCATGGTTCAGAAAGGATTTGATATTGCAATTAAGAAGCTTGGGGTGCTTGGAGTTAGCGTGAGAATTATACCTCCCGACGTCACACTTCCTGATGAGTTTGAGGTTAAGGACGTTAATGTTGAACAGATGAGAGGTGGTGCAAGTGAAGATGAGGGAGATAAGGGAGATGAGCAGAGAGGAGAAGCTGAAGAAGCTGAGGGAGCTGGAGCTTGAACTTCTGAAGCTCAGAACACTTGTGAGGAGCGGTGGCGCAGTAGAAAATCCCGGAAGAATAGGCGTCATCAGGCGTGATATCGCAAGGTTGAAGATGGCACTATGTCAGGAAGGATTCAGGGTGTAGATTTGATTGCCAGAGACTGGATTGGCTTAACCGTGGAGGTTATTGAGAGTCCGAATGCTGATGAGGTAGGGCTGAGGGGAGAAGTGGTGGATGAGACCCAGAACACTCTCCGATTGCTGACTGAAAAAGGTTTAAAAGTCGTGGCGAAAAGAAGTAGAACCTTCAGAGTATGGTATAAAGGTAATATCATGCGAGTAAGGGGTGATTTAATATCTTACAGGCCTGAGGAAAGGATAAAGAGAGGTTTGATTGTGCTTAAAAGGGCAAAAGGTGTTAGGATATGAGAGATATAGGTATTGATGTGAAGCCTCCGGAGAGAGAGTGTGATGATAAGAACTGTCCGTATCACGGTGAGCTGTCAGTGAGAGGGCAGATACTCAGGGGTAAAGTAGTAAAGGTTTACGGTAAAACGGCAGTGGTTGAAAGAGAGCTCGTACGATACGTTCCGAAATATGAGAGGTACATGAAGAAGAGGTCAAAGTTTCATGCTCACAATCCGAGATGTGTGAGGGCGAGAGTGGGAGATGTGGTTACGATTGGAGAATGCAGACCGATCAGCAAAACAAAAAGCTTTGTGATATTGGAGGTGGTAAACAGTGAAGGCGATAAGAGCTAACATTCCGAGAGCTTTGCCGACCGGGGCCAGATTGGTTTGCGCAGACAATACCGGGGCCAGAGAACTTGAGATTATAGCCGTAAAAGGGTACAAGGGGGTAAGGAGAAGATACCCGGCTGCTGGCGTTGGAGATATAGTGGTTGTTACGGTTAAGAAGGGAACACCGGAAATCAGGAAACAGGTGCACTATGCTGTGATAGTAAGGCAGAGGAAGGAGTATCGGAGGCCTGATGGTACGAGAGTCAAATTTGAGGATAATGCGGCCGTTATAACAAATGAAAGAGGAGAGCCGAGAGGATCAGAGATCCGAGGTGCAGTTGCGAGAGAGGCTGCAGAAAGGTTCACGAAGATAGGGACAATTGCGTCCGTAATCGTGTGAGGTGTTGGATATGGCGGTTCCCAAATCCAAACAGCCCAGGAAGCAAAGAAGGTGGCTTTATAAGACCTCAAAGCTTCATGAGAGGCATAAATTGCTTCATGCTACTCTATCCAAAGATTTGAGGAAGAAGTATGGAAAGAGGGCCATAAGGATCAGGAAGGGGGACAAAGTTAGGGTTATGCGGGGACAGTTTGCAGGACATGAGGGACGAGTTCTGGAGGTTGATATGAAGAGATGCAGAATATCGGTAGATGGTATTACGATTACAAAGGCTGATGGTACTGAAGTTGCATTCCCGCTTCACCCATCTAACGTTATGATAGTTGACCTTGGTGAGGTTGATGACGTCAGAAAGAAAATACTTGAGAGGTGATTGAGTTGCATCAAAAAAGACTTTCAGCTCCGAAAACTTACAAAATACCGAGAAAAGTTTCTAAGTGGGTGGTAAAGCCGTCGCCAGGTCCCCACAACAAGGAGGCAGTTCCACTTCTGGTAATTGTCAGAGACTTCCTTGAACTGACGGATACTGCAAGAGAAGCCAGAAGGGTCATCTCTGCTGGAGAGATTCTGGTTGATGGTATTGTGAGAAAGGACTACAAGTTCCCTGTTGGACTTTTCGACGTTATTACAATTCCAAAGCTTGAAAAAAGCTACAGAATACTGTTCGATGAGAAAGGCAGGTACATTCCGAAAGAGGTGGATGATGCCGATCTGAAACTCTACAAGATCGTAAACAAAACCATTGTGAGGGGAGGGAAAGTTCAGCTTAACCTTTTCGATGGAACCAATCTGCTCGGGTCGAACGATTACAGTACGAAGGACAGCATTCTAGTGAAAATCCCTGAAAAAGAAATTGTTGACCATCTGAAGTTTGAAGAAGGTGCGCTTGTGATGATTACGGGTGGAACTCATGCCGGTGAGATTGGCAGATTGAAAGATTACAAGGTCGTCAGAGGATCGGCTCCAAACCTCGTGACTGTTGAGGGAGAGAAGAGGGAGATCACGACTATCGAGGATTACGTTTTCGTTGTTGGTAAAAAGGATGGCGATAGACCTGTGATAGATCTGGGGGTGTAAGCGATGCAGGCCGTTGAGGCAGAAAAGAAAGGCGAAGGAAATGAAAATCCAATGAGGGAGGTTATTCTCGACAAGGTTGTAATCAACATGGGTATTGGTGAGAGTGGTGAGAGACACCAGAGAGCCTACAAGATGCTTGAGGAACTTATCGGTCAGAAACCGGCTGTTACGTACTCCAAGATGACCATAAAGAATTTCGGAATAAGAAAGGGAGAAGCAATTGGGATTAAGGTAACCCTTCGTGGTGAGAAGGCGTTAAAGTTCCTTAAAGATGCCCTCACGGTTAAAGAGATGAGACTCAGCAAAAAGTCCATTGGGGATGGTTACTTTGCCTTTGGAATTGCCGAGCACATAGATCTGCCGGGGGTTGAGTATGACCCGGATGTGGGCATATTCGGTATGGATGTCTGTGTTTCCCTGAGAAGAAGGGGATACAGAGTGGAGAGGAGAAGAAGAAAGAATGCCAAAATTGCTCCCTCTCACAGAGTTACCAAGGAGGATACGATAAAGTGGCTTGAATCCATGGGGGTGATTGTCGAATGAAGAAAGAGCCAACCAAGAAATTTGGGAGAGGAGCCAACGAGTGTAGAAGGTGTGGAAGAAGAAGAGGCTTGATCAGGATGTATGGCCTCTATCTCTGCAGGCAGTGCTTCAGAGAGACCGCTGCAGAGCTTGGTTTTAAGAAGTACTGGTGATGGCCATGAGTGTTGACACGCTTTCAAATGCGATGATTGCAATAAAAAATGCAGAGATGGTTGGAGCCAAAAAGTGCGAGATAAAGCCCGCATCAAAACTAGTCGGAAATGTACTGAAGGTCATGAAGGAATACGGATACATAAAGGGCTTTGAGTACATTGAGGATCACAAGGGTGGCATGTTCGTGGTGGAGCTTTCAGGAAATATAAACGATTGTGGATCGATAAAGCCGAGGTTTTCGTCTTCGGTGACGGAATACGAGAATTACGAAAAAAGATATCTCCCTGCGAGAGATTTTGGAATTCTGATAGTTTCCACCACAAAGGGAGTGATGTCCCAGATAGAGGCGAGAAAACAAAGACTTGGAGGTGTTCTGCTTGCTTACGTCTACTGAAGTTTATGAAGAAAGGGTTGTGGACGTCCCAGAGGGAGTTACCGTAACGGTTGAAGGCGATAGCTTTGCAGGGTATACGGTAAAGGCTGCTGGCCCGAAAGGTGAGAATTCAAGATATCTGAAGTTCAGAGGTGTTTTCATCGAAGTACAGGACGGAAAGATAAGGGTGTACACAACATCCCCAAAAAAGAAGCACAAAGCAATAGTGGGAACGTTTGCGGGGCACATCGAGAATCTTATCGTTGGGGTTAAGGATGGTTTTGAGTATCACCTGAAAGTTGTTTATGCTCACTTCCCTATAAAACTCAGAGTCGAGGGCAGCGAAGTTATTATCGAGAATTTTATCGGAGAGAAGCACCCCAGAAGGGCAAAAATTGTTGGCAGAGCGCAGGTAGAAATTAGGGGTCAGGATGTTTATGTTAGGGGTATTGACATTGAAGAATGTGGCCAGACCGCGGCGAACCTTGAACTGGCAACGAAAATAAAGAGAAGAGATCCCCGCGTATTTCAGGATGGCATTTACATAGTTGAAAAGCCCTGAGGTGGGATTATGGAAACGAAAAGACTGCTCAAAGTAAGAAGGAGGCAGAAGGAAAGGAAACCGGAATTCAGGAGATACTGCTGGAACAAGAAACTGAGACTGAGGAACAAGAGCTGGAGAAGGCCCAGAGGTCTTCACAGCAAGCTCAGAAAGAGATATGGTGGAAAGTGGACCGGCAGGATTGTTGTCAATGTGGGTTTTGGTTCTCCAAAAGCTGTAAGGGGATTGCACCCAAGCGGGTATGAGGAAGTCCTGGTTTACAATCCCGCAGATCTTGAAAAAATCGATAGTGAGAGGCAGGCTGCAAGGATTGCCTCTTGCGTTGGAATGAAGAAGAGGCTTGCGATTGAGGATAGAGCCAAGGAGCTTGGTATTAAAATCCTCAATCCCTCAGGGTGATGGTTATGGATTTGAGCTTTCAGCGTAAGCTTGCGGCAAGCGTGTTGAAGTGTGGGGAAAACAGGGTCTGGTTTGATCCCACTGCTTTGGAGGATATTTCCACTGCTGCAACAAAAGATGATATCAGGGAGCTGATAGAGCAGGGTGTGGTAAAGAGAAAGCCGGTTAAAGGTGTTTGCAGGGCAAGAATAAGGAAGAACAGGATGCAGAAAAAGAAGGGAAGGAGAAGAGGTCACGGCAGCAGAAGAGGTGCAAAGGGAGCGAGAATGTCAAGAAAGAGGCACTGGATCATCAGAATAAGGGCTTTGAGGAAAGCTCTGAGAAAAATGAAGGAGGATGGAACGATAGACAGAAGAACCTACAGAATACTCTACAGAAAGGCCAAGGGCGGGGAGTTCAGAAGTGTTTCACACCTGAAGGCTTATATTGAGCAGATGAAGAGGTGATAGAATGGCAAAAGGTCCAAGATACAAGGTTCCGTTGAGGAGGAGAAGAGAGGGAAAAACGAATTACAGGAAGAGATTGAAACTGCTACTCTCCAAGAAACCTAGGTTGGTTGTGAGGATCACAAACAGGCGTGTAATCGCCCAGGTTGTGGAGTACACTCCGGAAGGAGACAGGATACTGGTGGGGGTAGATTCAGGCATGCTCAGGGAGTTCGGGTGGAAAGGAGACCTTAACAACACACCTGCCGCCTATCTGACGGGGATACTGATTGCGAAAAAGGCTCTGCAGAAAGGTGTTTCTCAGGCTGTGCTTGATATAGGACTTCACACCCCGACCAGAGGGTCAAGGGTTTTTGCTGTCCTAAGAGGGGCGGTTGAAGGTGGTCTCGTCGTACCGCACAGCGAGGAAGTTTTACCAGATGATTCCAGGGTTAGGGGAGAGCATATAGCAAGATATTATGAGATGAATCCCGAAAAGTTTGGGGAGTATGAAAGGAGAGGTCTGAAACCTTCGGAACTTCCTGATCATGTTGATGAGATTAAGGAGAAGCTGATGGTGATATCATGACTGAGGACTGGGTGCCGAGAACCAGACTTGGGAGATTGGTTGCAGATGGCAAGATAAAGACGATGGATGAGGCTCTGGCCAGCGATCTCCCCCTTAAAGAACCGGAGATTGTTGATATCCTGCTTCCTGAACTGGAGGATGACGTGCTCGAGATTTCCATGGTTCAGAGAATGACGGACAGTGGTAGGAGAACAAAGTTCAGGGTTACAGCCGTTGTTGGAAATAGAGACGGATATGTGGGTATAGGAACCGGTAAGGCGAGTCAGGTAGCTCCTGCAATCCAGAAGGCAATAAACAATGCCAAACTCAACATTTTTAAGGTTCAGAGAGGTTGCGGTTCTTGGGAATGTGGCTGTGGGGGCAATCACTCCCTGCCGTTCAAGGTGACAGGCACGAGCGGAAGTGTAAGGGTCACACTCATTCCCGGACCAAAGGGTCTTGGAATCGTGGCGGGAGATGTGGCCAAAAGAGTTATAGAGCTTGCTGGTGTAAACGACGTCTGGAGCTTCACAAAGGGTCAGACGAAAACCACCGTCAACTTTGCAAGGGCAACTTATGAAGCTTTAAAGAAGACGATGTATATAAAGAGGTGAAGGGAAGATGTTTGCGGTTATAAGACTTAGGGGAACTGTTGATGTTCACGAAAAAATTAAAGAAACTCTTAAAATGCTCAGATTGCACAGAAGGTACCACTGCGTCATAATTCCGGACACACCGTCTTACAGAGGGATGCTTCAGGTTGTGAAGGATTATGTTGCATACGGGGAGATTGATGCAGAAACTCTTGCTCTGCTTCTCAGGACGAGAGGCAGACTTGTGGGTGATAGGAAAGTCACGGACGAGTACGTGAAGGAAAGGACGGGTTATGGAAGTATTGAGGAATTTGCCAAAGCAGTGGTGGATGGTAAAGCCAGCCTGAAGGATTTGCCTGATTTAAAACCTGTGTTCAGGCTCCATCCACCGAGAAAAGGGCTAAAAAACATTAAGTGGCATTACCCGAAGGGCAGTCTGGGCTATCACGGCCCCGAGATTTCAAAGCTGGTTTACAAAATGAGGTGATCCACATGGCAAAAAAGAAGGTTAAGAAGTTCCGCGGATCAAGAACTTTTGGATGGGGCAGCCATAAAAACAGGAGGGGAAGGGGAAATAGAGGTGGGTCTGGAAACGCAGGAGCCTTCAAGCACAAGTATATCAAATTCATAAAGCTTGCAAGCAAAGGGGAGTATCTGTTTGGAAAACATGGATTCACGAGACCCAAAATTCTCAGAAAGGATTATATCAACGTCCAGACAGTTAAAGAGACATTGAGGTGGCTGAAAGAGGAGGGCAGGCTTGACGATTACACCTATCGCTACCTTCTATCAAGAACCGAGCTAAACGCAGGAGATCTTGACGAGATAATCGAAAGGCTTGCAGAACTGGGGCTGGCTGAGAAAGATGGAGATCTGTTCAGAATCGATCTGACAGAACTGGGGTATTCAAAGCTCCTCGGATCTGGAAGGGTTACGAAGAAGATGGAAGTTAGAGTGTTTGAGGCGACAACAAAAGCTGTGGAGAAGATCGAGGGAGCTGGAGGAAAGGTTATAGCTGAATAAGGGGTTGGTTGGATTGGACTCGGTCATAAGGGCTCTACAACCATATTTTGAGCGAATTCCCAGTGTGGAGAGGCCGAAAGGACATGTACATTTTAAAGAGAAGTTCGCATGGACGGCGGCAATCCTTCTGCTGTATTTTATCCTGACAAATGTCCCCGTTTTCGGCCTCTCACCACAGTCGATTGATATATTCGCAGCCTACAGAGCTCTGTTTGCAGGAAAAACAGGCTCAATTCTGGCTTTGGGTATAGGGCCGATTGTAACAGCCTCCATCATCCTCCAGCTTCTTGTGGGAGCGGGAATAGTAAAGCTGGATCTCACGGATCCGGATGATCAAGCAGCATATCAGGATTTTCAGCGCTTTCTGGTCTTTGTTATGATCGCAGTTGAGGCACTACCACAGATTGCGGGAGGCCTTCTGAAGCCTGATTTAAATCTGGCAGCTCAGCTCGGAGTATCACCCTCCGTAATTGCGTTCTTGATTTTCGTTCAGCTCTTCATTGGCGGTGTGCTCATTGTGTATATGGATGAGGTTGTATCCAAGTGGGGTATCGGAAGTGGTGTGTCGCTTTTCATTCTCGCAGGAATTTCGCAGTCCATAATCATAGGTTTGTTTAACTGGGTAACTCCTCCAAACTCGAAACTTCCTGCGGGTATAATTCCCAGATGGATCTGGATAGCGCAAAACTACCCAGTTAACTCTCTCCTGACCGGGAGCGGCATCATGTTTTTCCTGCTGGAGGGAGGTATACTTGCTCTGATAACCACAGCAGCAATAATACTCCTCGTCGTCTTCTTTGAGGGAACCAGAGTCGAAATACCACTCGCCCACGCTGCGGCAAGAGGTGCGAGGGGCAGATTCCCGATTAAGCTGATTTATGCAAGCGTTCTCCCGATGATTTTTGTGAGGGCTCTGCAGGCAAACATAGTTGCTTTTGGCCGAATACTGTACTCCAAGGGTGTGACTGTGTTCGGTGAGTATGTCCAGAACACCCCGGTAAGTGGTGTGCTGTACTTTCTCTCACCGATAAGAAGCCCCTATGATTGGGTACCCGCTCTGGTTAAAACAAAAGGAGCGGCATTTGCGGCAATTCCTGACTGGATGATTTTTGCTCATCTGCTGGTAGATGCGACCATCCTTATCGTTGGAGGTATAGTTTTCGCATGGTTCTGGGTTGAGACGAGCGGCATGGACGCCAAGACTGTGGCATCACAAATTGCAAAGTCGGGCATGCAGATTCCGGGATTCAGAAAATCTCCCCAGATACTTGAGAAAGTTCTTGCGAGATACATTCCAAAGGTAACGATCCTTGGAGGTGCGATAATTGGAATTTTAACCCTTATCGCAAACATGCTGGGCACTATCGGCCATGTTAGCGGTACAGGTCTCCTTCTGGCTGTCAGCATAGCATATAAGTTCTACGAGGATCTGGCCAAAGAACAGCTTACAGAGATGCATCCATTAATCAGAAAGATGCTTGGTGAAGAGACATGAAAGATGTAGTTTCAAAGCTCATAATGGTTATCGGAGCCATATTCTTTCTTGGTATCCTGATCAGCAGAGATTTCCGTCTGGAGCTGGGCCTGATTGTGGAGGACGTCATGTTTCCTCTCTCAGGCCTCAAGTTTCACGTAGTCATCTTCATAATGTCAATTCTCACAGGCATCTACTCGAACATTATTCAGAAGTACACCATAGATTACAAGAAACTGAAACATGCTCAGAAGGTATTAAGGGAGTATCAGAAGGAGTATATGGAGGCCACAAAGCAGAACAACCAGTTTAAGCTGAAGCAGCTTGAAGAGAGAAAGTCTGAGATCCAGGCACTGCAGAGTGAAATGATGTCCATGCAGTTCAAACCGATGTTCTACACCTTTGTCGTTACCA
Organism: Archaeoglobus neptunius; assembly: GCF_016757965.1. Taxonomy (NCBI): domain Archaea; kingdom Methanobacteriati; phylum Methanobacteriota; class Archaeoglobi; order Archaeoglobales; family Archaeoglobaceae; genus Archaeoglobus; species Archaeoglobus neptunius. Next base: position 136,922 of record NZ_JAEKIW010000005.1, read on the forward strand.
TTCCAATTTTTGCCTGGCTCTGGGAGAAAGCAACCGCAAGTTATGAACTCATAACCGGAGTGACGAAATACGGAAATGTTACATCGAAACTTCCGGAAACCTTTCTGAAAACTCTTAACCCGGATCTGTATTTGATAAATGTACCGTTCTCGGGACAGATTCATGTGGTAACGCCAGTTATAGTGTTCCCGTGGTGGCTCTTCTGGTATCTCCTCTGTTCGATTACCTTCGGGCAGATAATCAAAAAAGTCCTGAAGATCGGTGTGTGATATGAAAATTACGATCTCGGGTCCTCCAGGTAGTGGAACCACCACCGTTGCTAAAATTGTTTGCCAGACTCTTGGCCTGAAACTGATTTCTGCAGGTGATGTTTTCAGACAGCTTGCAGCGAAGAGGGGAATGACTGTCGAGGAGTTCAGCAAGTATGCAGAGGAAAATCCTGAGATCGACCATCTGATAGATCAGACTCAAAAGGAGCTTGCAGAGCAGGAGGAAAACGTTGTCGTTGAGGGCAGACTTTCAGGGTGGTTTGTAAAAGATGCAGATTTAAAAGTATGGATTTTTGCGGATCCGGAGACGAGGTATGCAAGAATAGCAAACAGAGAAGGAAAAGAGCTTACGGTTGCAAGACAGGAAACGAGATTGAGGGAGGAACTTGAAAAACGGAGGTATAGGAAGTTTTACAGCATAGATATTGACAACTGGACAATATACGACCTGGTCATAAACTCGGAAAAGTTTGATCCCGATACAATTGCCAGACTCATCGTTCTCGCTGCGGAAAGAATAAAAAATAAAATTAAAGCTGGTCAAACGTGATAACCCTGACGGATGTCGGAACTTTCACAACGCTTCCCATCCTGACTCCGACAACGTAGTCGAACTCTTTTTTTGCTGCGAGATCAATCAGACGCTGGGTGATAACCCCGTCAAATACTATTGCAGCTCCCTTCATGTTATTGGTTTTCAGTACCTTCACCAGATCCCTAACCGGAACTTCCTTGATGAGGTTGAGGTTCCTGTCAAGAACTCTTGCAGTCAGCCTTCCCTCAACCGAAACTTTATGCTGTTTGAGCACATCAGAAACCACGTTCTTTTCTCTGACATCCTGCTTCTCCTTTTGCCTCTCTTCTTTGGGCTCTCTCTTCAGTACGTGAAGCTGCTCAATTGGTACCTTGTTTCTCAGCGATTTCAGAATCTCCTTCTGCGTCAGGTCTTCAACCTCCTTTCCCTCAGGAGCCCTCGCAACGTAGTCGATATCTGCTATCTGCAGCAGCTCTTTGAGTATTAAGTCTCCACCCCTATCTCCATCGAGGAATGCTGTAACCGTTTTCTTCTTGCTCAGTTCAACTATCGTCTTGGGGATGTTTGTACCCTCAACTGCAATCACGTTCTTTATCCCGTGTTTCAGCAGATTCAGTACGTCAGCTCTTCCCTCTACCACAATGATCGCATCTGACTCGTCAACAGCAGGTCCTGCTGGCAGCCTTTCCTCACCATACTCGATTATTTCATCAGCTCTTATCGCCTGTCTTACGATCTCTACGATCTTTTCGGACTCAATTTCGGGCTCCTCAAAGTGCTCCCTGAGTATGTTCATCGCTCGATCTACAATTCTCCTTCTCTTGCTTGCTCTGACATCTTCGATTTTCTGTACCTTTATTTTTGCCGAGCACGGACCAACTCTCTCTATCGTCTCTAATGCTGCTGCCAGTATTGCCGTCTCGACCTTATCAAGGCTCGAGGGTACCTTGATTTCCCCGTAGCTTTTACCTCCTTTGCTCTCGATTTTTACCTCTATCCGTCCTATCCTCCCCGTTTTTTGCAGTTCTCTGAGATCCAGGTCTCCACCAAGCAATCCTTCTGTTTGACCAAATATTGCCCCCACAACATCGGGACGTTCAACAACACCTTCAGCTATAATTTCAGCATGAATTAAGTACTTGGTAGTGTCGTTAGCCTTCATCGTTATCATACCTCCATTTATGTCTGATGACATTCACATAAAATTCAATCTCGCCTTATAAATAGTTATTGCAGCCTTGAAACTAAGAGGGCTCTAGGATTTTTTCTATCATTTTTATAACATCTTTTCTTGTGAATGGCTTTTTGAGTATGTAGTCTGCGCCGGCCTTTTTTACCATTTCTCCCTTTGAACTCGCATATGCTGTTATGGCAACAATCTTCGCATCGGGATCCATCCTTTTTATTTCTGCCGTGGCATCGATACCGCTCATCAGAGGCATCATTATATCCATCAAAACGATGTCTGGCTTTTCTTTCTTGTAAAGCTCGATAGCCTCTCTACCGTTTGAAGCCTCTATCACCTTAAAGTTCTTTAGCATTATCTTTAAAATTTCACGCATTGCTGTCTCATCATCAACTACCATGATCTTGATCATTGTGTCACCGTAACTTATTATACTGCCGGACTTTAAAAAGCTTAGCTGTTGGGCAAGATTCGATAACTTTATCTTGCCTGTCTCACAACAACCTACAGATGAAATCGGTTGTGATCACCTCCTACAGAGATGCGGGCTTTCTCGAAGAGAATGTTAGGCTGCTCAGAGATAAAGTTTCTGAGATCATTGTGGCTGCCGATGAGCCCGATGAGGAAATTATTGAGGTGATCAACAAGTACGGTCTCAAGGCAAGTTTGAGCGACGAAAGGAGAGGTAAATGGAAGGCTCTCAATGATGCTTTAGAACTTGTTAGAGGCGACCACATTATATTCCTCGATTCAGATACGCTACTCGTCGATCTGAGCGGTTTGAATGGACATGACGTTGTTGAGATTGTCAAGGAGGTTAGAGGGGATAGTTTCGTTGAAAGGCTGGTGAATATCGACTATCTGGTTATGAGTATTGGATCAAAAATTGCCTCGAAATTCGGTTCATGTCTTGGAATTAACGGTTCCGCATTTGTTGTAAGGAAAAAGGTATTTGATAAACTCGGAGGCTTTAGGAGAAGGGTTAATGAGGATACGGATTTTGGGGTGAGGGTAGGGCTCAGCGGATTTACGTTCTCTCTGTGCGGAAAAGCTTACACCAATGCCCCGAAAAACTTTAAAGAATGGTTTAGGCAGAGGGAGAGATGGAGCTTAGGAGGAGCGGAGGTCCTGATTGAGAACTTCCTTCATATCATCATACGACCGAAATTATGGCTCCCCTATCTGTTCTTTTTCTATCCGGCCATTTTCAGCCTGATCGTTACTTCATTTCTCCCAGATAGCTATCTTTTCAAGCTGTTTTATCTTCTTCTTCCGGTAGTAGCAATACTCTCTCCGAAACTTGCGTCAATAGCGATTCTCACAGTATATGAGGTTGAGACGCTTAAAAATATACTTGCAATGCTGGCTTCTTTCTCAGCATGGGCGGTTGTGATAGCTGCAGGATCGAAAAAGATGGACTTCAAAATTGACTTTAAACTGCTGCCTTTTTACTACTTCATATATTCTCCACTGTGGACGACAGTCTGTTTTGTCTCACTCATGAGGGTGCTGGGATGCAAATTGCTGGGTAAAAAAATAGAGGTCAACGGCTGGAAGGTTTAATTATCTCAGAGCCTTTGTGGCTTCTGCGACTTCAACAATTCTTTTTGCAAGGGCTTTTACCGAATTGATTGCGATTTCATCTTTCTTTACGCTTCTCCACCCAGAATCTCCTTGAATCACGCCAATAGCAAAAGCACCGGTGGTGATTGGGTTTTCGGTGATCGAAACGGGAATCATGGCCTGTCCAAGAGCGTATATTATCAGACTCATCGCTACGAATTCGGCCCCCCCGTTTCTCAGCCCGGAAGTAATGATGGGGGCGAAAATTTTGTTTCTAAGTTTGTAATTACTCATCCTTGCCATCCTGCTTCTGTCTATCAGGTTTTTCACGATACCGGGTACATTCCCGAAGTATGTTGGTGCACCGATGACGATTGCATCGGCTTCCTGCATTTTCTCAAGAACCTCAAATATGTCATCTTTCTGAGTGCATTCTCCTTTAAGACATGCATCACACCCCCTGCACTCTCTGATCTCGTAGTCTTTCAGGTGCAGTATTTCAGCCTCATGCCCCATTTTTTTGATTTCGTCTGCGATCACTTCCAGAAGAAAGTGGGTATTTCTCTTGTTTGGGCTTCCATTTATTGCAAGAAGTTTCATATTGCCAGAAAAGTTTTTTATCTTTATTTAATTTACGCTTTTCAGTATGGGCTGTGTATTTCAAATATGATGATGCGGCCAATCGCAAGATATAAGTAATTATAAATTGCTGGTGATATCATGATCAGGTTTGGAATGCTGCTTTCGGCTCCGATGCCACCTCTGGACAAGGTAATGAACATTGCGGCGATGGGTGAGGAGGGTGGAATGGCTTCTCTTGTTGTGCCAGACCACACCCTCATGGTTCCGCCCGGTTTCACCCCCAGTGCTCTCTCGATTCTCTCAGCCCTTGCGGTAAAGACCAGAAAGGTTATGCTGGGTACGGGTGTTACTGATGTGGTCAGGTACCACCCCTCCGTTCTGGCTCAGTTTTTTGCCACGATAGACCATCTGTCATCAGGAAGAGCATTTTTGGGTCTGGGGGCGGGTGAGGCGATGAACATAGTACCATTTGGCCTTGACTGGAGAATGCCCTACACAGCTCTAAGGGAGGGCATCGAAATAATGAAGAGACTGTGGAAGGGTGAGAGGGTTACCTTTGAGGGAAAGAGGTTCAGATTGAGAAATGCCTTCCTCCAGATCAAACCCGTACAGCCATCAATTCCGATATATCTCGGGGCCAATGGTAGTAAGACCAGAGAACTTGCAGGAGAAATGTGTGAAGGCTGGATGCCTATTGCAGAAACACCGGAAACGTACAGAAAGAATCTGAGGGATGTAGCTAGGGGATGTGAGAAGGCAGGAAGAAGTCTGGATGAGGTAGATACGGCTCTTCAGATATACACCGCCATCGACCCCGATCCGGAAAAGGCGATGAAAAAAGCTTGGCAGTTTGGGGGTGTGATAATAGGGGCTGTTGAGAAAGCCGAACAGGCTGGATATCAGCTTGAACTACCCGAGGACTTTTCCAGAAAGTTCTACTTTGAAAAGCTGCTGGTTGAAGATGAAATGCTTATGAAGTTCGTAAAACTGTCCGGACTTGTGACAGAAGAGATGGTCAGGGACTTTTTCATTGTGGGCACTCCAGAAGAATGTATTGACAGAATTGAAGAGTTCAGGAGAGCCGGCGTAAGGCATTTTATGATAATAAACATAGGCCCGGATCCAAAGTATGTTCTCAAGGTATATGCAGAGAAAATAATTCCAGCATTTAGTTAAAGTATTATATCCTTCTTCCAACTAATTTTTGAATGCTCTGGGTAGAGAAGTACAGGCCTAAAAAAATTGATGAAGTTGTTGCGGGTAAAGATGTTATTGAAAAGGTACTGTCATGGGCCAGAAACTGGAAAAGAGGTCAGAAACCTCTTCTACTCGCAGGACCACCGGGTGTTGGAAAGACTTCACTTGCTCTGGCTCTTGCAGGCACATTTGGTTGGGAGGTGGTTGAGCTCAATGCAAGTGATCAGCGGAACTGGAAGATAATACAGCACATTGTCGGTGAGGGTGCATTTAATGAGACCATCAGCGACGAGGGCGAGTTTCTCTCCTCGGCTCAGGGAAAGCTGAAACTCATAATTCTCGATGAGGTTGATAATATCCACAGGAGAGAGGATACTGGAGGAGAGGCAGCTCTTATACGGTTGATAAAAAGAAAACCTGCTCAACCACTGGTTTTGATAGCAAACGATCCTTACAAGCTCTCTGCCGAGCTGAGAAGACTCTGCGAGATGATTACATTCAGAAGGCTCACAAAGAACCAGATAGCGAAAGTTCTTGAGAGAATATGTGTTGTGGAGGGAATAAAAGCGGATAAGAAGGCATTACTTGCAATAGCCGAGAATTCTGGCGGTGATTTGAGGGCTGCAATTAACGATCTCCAGGCTCTTGCTGAGGGAAGAGACAAAATCGAACTTGAAGACGTCGTGCTGACCAAGAGGACTCGCGAGAGTGACATCTTCAAAGTCATGCAGGCGATATTCAAATCTAAGAATCCTGCAGTCTACAGTGAGGCCATGCTCCTCGATGAATCCCCTGAGGATGTAATCCACTGGATTGATGAGAATCTCCCGCTTGAATATCGTGGAAAAGAGCTTGTTTTTGCCTATGATAAGCTGTCGAGGGCAGACATCTTTCTTGGCAGGGTGAGAAGGAGGCAGTTTTACAGATTGTGGAAGTACGCAAACTATCTCATGACTGTTGGTGTTCAGCAGATGAAAGAAGAGGCGAAAAAAGGATTTACCAGATACCAGAGACCGTCAACATGGCAAATGCTGTTTCAGATGAGGCAGAGGAGAGAGATCATGAAAAGGATTCTCGGCAAAATAGGTGTTTACAGTCATCTATCCAGGAAAAAGGCGAGCACTGAAATGTATCCAGTGGTGTCTCTCCTTCTGAAGGAGCTTGAAATTGAAAAGGCCGCAACTGTTGCGGCATTTTATGATTTTACAAGAGAAGAACTCGAGTTTCTTGCCGGAGAGAGGGGTAAGGAGATCTGGGAATTCGTTGAGAAAAACAGGCTTCACAGAGTGGAGGATGAGACCTTTCTGGCGTCATTTGAGGTTGAAACAGAGAAAGCTGAAACTGAGAAAGAGCAGCAGGAAGAGGAAAAGGCTGAGGAGCCGGAGAGGAAAAGTAGAACAGGAAAGAATTTAACCCTAGACTCATTCTTTTCTTAAATGATGAGAAAGGTCATTGCTGCGGCTTTCAAGAGCAAGGGAAAGAGAAAAATGACGAGAAGTGAACTTATCTATACCATGAGCTTCGACCTCAACTGGTTCACCCATGAAGGCAGCAAGAGGGTTGTGGAGCAGGCTGAGAAGGAGAGGTTAATTGAAGGAAATGAAGAAGTGGTGCCGACGTTTGATATAGATGATATCGAGGTATCCTCAGATTTCAAACCTGATCTTTCGAAACTGCTTTCCAGGTCTGTGGTGGACAGAATTGTTGACGATCTCGTGGATAAAACGGGAAAGAGCTACCAGGAAGTTATATCGATGATAAATGCAAAACAGGAGAAGCTTGAAGGACTTGTCAGTTTTGCAGTCTCTGCCTTAATTGTTGCAAAGGAACAGGGGTTGAAGATCGAGGAATACCTCCCGGAAGTTGAACGGGAAGTTTTTGGATGAGGTTGTATAGAGATTCATTGTTTATAGGTAGGAAGGCGGTAATATCCGATCTGCATCTTGGACTTTTGAGGTTTTACGACAGATCTCTGATTGAAAGGGCCAAGGATGTTGCAGAAAAAGCCGAAACTCTCATTGTTGCTGGAGATTTAAGGCATATGGGCAAAAGAGGGAGGCATGAGGATTTCATAAATGAGGTTGGAGAGATTACGGAGCTGATTTTAATCAGGGGCAACCACGATATAGGCATTAAAGCCGAAAAAAGCATCAGAATTGGTAAGTATGGTATTTTTCACGGCCATGCAGTTCCCGATGAGGATGTGTGGGATGCAAGGTACCTGATTTTCGGACACGCGCATCCGGCAGTATTTCTCAGAGATTCGGTTGGTGGTTACAGAGAGAGGGTTTTTTTGAGCGGTGAAATTGAGGATAACAAGAGGGTCGTTGTTCTTCCGGCGTTCAACGATCTTTGTGCATCAACAGCAGTAAACCTGGACAGACCTGCAGGTTTTATGTTTAGAAGGTATGATTACAAAAAATGGAATGTGATTTTGCTTGACGGTACAATTTTGAGTATAGATTAACGAAAACATTGCACCAAAATTGTAATATACAAATCAGCAAGCTGAGCTTTATGCTACTCGAACACGAATCCAAAGAACTCCTGGAAAAATACGGGATAAAAACCGCAAGATGCATTTTCGCTCAATCAGAGGATGAGGCAATTGCCGCTGCGAGGAAGATCGGATTTCCCGTTGTGATGAAGGTTGCCGGCAGGAAGATCATTCACAAGAGCGATGTCGGTGGAGTTGTTCTCAACGTCAGAAGTCCGGATGAGG